>JBFMAS010000157.1:0-6108 GCA_040755575.1 Thermodesulfobacteriota bacterium | reverse complement strand
CGACGACCGCGACCAGGCCCACCGCACAGGCCGCCCACCCGCGCTGCATGCGTCGCTTCATGTCGTCCTCCTCTCGCTCGCTCGAGCGAGCGCTACGCGAGACGCTACGACCAGGATTCGGCCGTCGCGTCAAGCTTCGCAGGGAGACATCGGCTGCGGGAAGGGCCTTCTTGACGGCGCCGTGCTGCCCCGGCGCCCCCCGGGAGCAAATCCGGTGCTCAACCCGCGAGGCCGAGGAAGATCATGAGCGCCCGGTTCAAGCGCACCATGTCTTGGTCGGCGAGCTTGCCGATGCGCCGTCCGAGCTTCGCCCTGGGCACGGTCGTCACCTTGTCGACCATCAGCCGCGAGGTCGCTTCGAGCCCGTTCGCTTCGCTCGGCTCGACGACGAGACGGAACAGCGGTGCGTCGGTCGGGTCGCTGGTGAATGCGCAGACCGTGATCGAGCTGGTGGCGTCGAAGCGATCGTCCTGAACGATGACGACGGGGCGGGGCTTGCCGGCGTAGCCCTTGCCGCCCGCGGCGGTCCGGATCTCGCCGCGGGTCACTCAGTCTTCCGAGGTCAACGCGTCGATGAACGCCTGATCCTCGGCTGCGTGGCGGCTCGATGCGACGAGCCGCGACTGGCGCGCTGCCTGGGAGGCGAACTTCTTCGATCGGGTGTCGGGCACCCAGATCTGGATCGGACGGAGGCCCTGCGCGCGCAAACGAGCACGGTGCGCTTGCACCTTCTGTCGCGACGAGAGGGGCTTGCGATTTCGGGGCGAGGGCTTCGGCGACGGCATCACGGCTCTCCGCGTCGGACAGTTACATGTAACCTACGATAGATCGGTCGACGCTGCAATGTGAAGCGCAGAAAAAGCACGGAGACGCAGCCATGACGCCCGGCGCGCAACAGGACTGCCGCGTCGACTACCGGGCCGCTTGCCGTTGGTCGTACGTGAGGCCGAACACCGTGTCGGTAAGCCAGCGCTTGAACCAGTCGTTGCCCATGAACTGCTTGAGCACCTCGGTGTCGTCCTTCGGGACCGGTGTCATAACGCGGCCCAGCGCCATACGCGGGGCTGCTGGTCGTAGGCGTAGCCGATCGCGACGGCTGCACGGTAGGGACTGCTGAGTCGGCACCCGCTGGTGCGGACGTCGCCAGCCGGCCCATCGAGGCGATCGGGTGGGACCTCGCCAGTGGTCACAGGTCACCGAGGGCCGTCGGCCCGCGCCCGGGCCAAACTCGCAGACGCGCGAGAAGCGGAAGTGGTCGCACCTGGATTCGAACCAGGGACCTCTTGCATGTGAGGCAAGCGCTCTAACCAACTGAGCTATGCGACCCGGGAAGAGAGGCTGATTAACAACCGCGCCCGGGACGGTCAAAGCGCGCACGCTCGCGGTTTGCCCGCCCTCGCGCCGGTTGTATGACTCCGCCGTGGACTTCGCCTACACCGCCGCCGAGGAGCGCTTCCGCGCCGACCTGCGCGCCTTCCTCGCGCGCGCGCTGCCGCCGGGCTGGGGCACCGACGCCTGCCCGCCGCCGAGCGAGATCGACGACCTCGTCCGCCTCGACAAGGACTTCCAGCGCAAGCTCTTCGACGCCGGCTACGCCGGGCTGTCGTGGCCGAAGGAGTACGGCGGGCGCGGCGCGACGCTGATCGAGCAGATCATCTTCATGGAGGAGACGGCGCGCGCGAAGGCGCCGCTGCCGATCAACCTCGCGGGGCTCACCATGGCCGGGCCGGTGCTGATCCGGCACGGCACCGAGGAGCAGAAGCGCCGCTTCCTGCGCCCGATCCTGACCTCGGACGAGGTCTGGTGCCAGGGCTTCTCCGAGCCGGGCGCGGGCTCGGACCTGGCCTCGCTGCGCACGAGCGCCGTTCTCGACGGCGACGACTTCGTCGTCGACGGGCAGAAGGTCTGGACGAGCTTCGCGCACTACTCGCAGTGGTGCATGCTGCTCGCCCGCACCGATCCGAAGGCGCCGAAGCACAAGGGCATCACCTTCCTGCTGGTCGACATGCGCTCGCCGGGCATCACCATCCGGCCGCTCAAGCAGATCAGCGGCGACGACGACTTCAACGAGCTGTTCTTCGACAACGTGCGCGTGCCGCGCGCGAACGTCGTCGGCGAGGTGAACGACGGCTGGAGCATCGCCATCACGTGTCTCATGCACGAGCGCGCGACGCTGACCTTCCAGCGCCAGCTGCAGTCGCGCACCGCCCTCGACGAGATGCTGGCGTCGCTGGGCGAGCGCACGCGCCGCGACCCGGTCAAGCGCGACCGCTTCGCGAGCGCGTTCATCGAGCGCGAGATCATCCGCTTGACGGCGTATCGCGGTCTGACGCGGCAGCTGCGCGGCCACGCGCCCGGTCCCGAGGGCTCGATCGAGAAGCTCTTCTGGAGCGAGATGTACCAGCGCCAGCTCGAGCTGATGCTCGAGGTGCTGGGTCCCTACGCGCAGCTCATGCCGGGATCGAAGCACGCGGTCGCGAACGGGCACTGGCCGCACCTCTTCCTCTACTCGCGCGGGCGCACGATCGCCGCCGGCACCTCCGAGGTGCAGCGCAACATCATCGCCGACCGCGTCCTCGGATTGCCGCGGTGAGCGACGGCGCCGCGGCGACGCTGCCGGCGCTCGAGCTCGAGACGCTGCAGGGCGAGAAGGTCGCGCTGCGCGATCCGGCGGCGGCCGCGCGCCTGATCGTGGTCTACAAGCACGACTGCGAGACCTGTCAGACCGTGCTGCCGGTGATCGAGCGCGTGTCGCGCGCGTTCCACGGCAAGAAGCTCCTGACGCTCGGCGTGTCGCAGAGCGACGCCGACGCGACGCTCGACACGATCAACGAGCACGGGCTCTGCTTCCCGCAGGCGCTCGACGCGGACCTCGCGCTCTCGTTCGCGCTCGAGCTCGAGGTGGTGCCGGTGGTCCTGCTCGCGACGCCGGGCGGCGACGTCATCGCGCGCAGCGACGCGCTCGACCTGCCGCAGCTCACGGGCGTGCTGACCAACGCGGCGCGCCTCTCCGGCGTCGACGAGCGCGTCGTCCGCCGCGCGCTCGCCGCCTTCGAGCTGCCGGCGTTCCGCCCGGGCTGCGCGTCGCGCACGCTCGACCCGGGAGTGCAGCGCGCGCGCACCGCTACGCAGGGCGCCGCGAAGCTGCAGGCGCGCCGCTGGCTCGTCGGCGACGACCAGGACGTCGTCGAGACGCTGTTCGAGCGCGGCCTGACCGACGGCCTGCCGGTCGTGCCGCCGACCGAGGAGCGCGTGCTGCGCATGCTCGAGGGCACGACGCGCGACCCGCAGGACGTGGTCGCCGTCGTGCCGCCGAACCTGACGCCGGCGACGGTCGAGAAGGTGGCGATCAACGCCGTGATGGCGGGCTGCAAGCCGGAGTACCTGCCGGTCGTGCTGGCCGCGGTCGAGGCCGCGTGCACGGACGAGTTCAACATGCACGGCGTCCTCGCGACGACCTACTTCGCGGCGCCGCTGATCGTCGTCAACGGCCCGGTCCGCGCGCGCATCGGCATGAACTCCGGGATCAACGTCTTCGGCCAGGGCAACCGCGCCAACGCGACCATCGGCCGCGCGCTGAACCTGGTGGTGCGCAACGTAGGCGGCGGGCGTCCCGGCGAGGTCGACCGCGCGACGCTCGGCCAGCCGGGCAAGTACACGTACTGCATCGCCGAGAACGAGGAGGCGTCGCCGTGGCCGGCGCTGCACGTCGAGCGCGGCTTCGCGCCCGGCGACTCGACGGTGACGCTGTTCGCCGCCGAGGCGCCGCGCGCGATCGTCGACCAGACGAGCCGCAGCGCGCGCGGCCTCGCGACCTCGCTCGGCCTCGCGATGAGGAGCGTCATGCATCCGCGGGCCTACGGCCTCGGCGACGTCGTGCTCGTTCTCGCGCCGGAGCACGTCGAAACTTTGAAACGCGACGGCTGGTCGAAGGACGATCTCCGCCGTCACATCCAGGAGGTGACGACGAAGCCGCTCGCCGAGCTGCTGGCCGACGACGAGTGCCGCGAGGGCCTGCCCGCGGCGCTCGCGAAGGGCGCCGACCCGGCGACCGTGCGGCTCGCGAAGTTCCGCAAGCCCGACGCGATCCACGTCGTCGTCGCGGGCGGGCCGGCGGGGAAGTTCGCGGCGGTGATCGGCGGCTGGGTGCCGGGGCCGATGGGCTCGACGATGGTGACGCGCAAAATCGACGAGCGCGACGCGCCGGCCGCCTGACGCGTGGTCTCGCGCGTCGCCACGCGCTAGGATCGCGCGCGATGCCGACCACGCTCCTCGACCCGACGGACGAGCGCACCCCGCTCGGCCGCACGCTCGCCGCGCGTCGCGGGCGTCTCACCGGGACCGTCGCGCTGCTCGACATCCGCAAGCCGCGAGGCGACGTCTTCCTCGATCGCCTCGAGCAGCTGGTCCGAGAGCGCCTGCCCGGCGTGACCATCGAGCGGCACGCGAAGCCGACCTTCACCAAGCCGGCACCGGAGGACCTGCGCGCCGAGATCGCCGCACGCTGCACGGCGGTGATCGAAGCGCTCGCCGATTGAGGGTCGTGCGTGTCGTGCAGTGTGCACGACTGCGTAGACTTCGAGATGCGCGGCATCCCGGCGGTGTTCGTCGCGTCGAGCACCTTCGTCGACGCGGCCGCGGCGCAGTCGCGGGCGCTCGGCCTGCCCGAGGTCGCGCGCGTGTTCGTCCCGCACCCGATCCAGGACGCGACCGACGACGAGATGCGGGCCAAGGCCGAGGCCGCGTTCGCGGCGGTCGTCGCGGCGCTGGTGGGCTCCGGCTCCTGACCGGAGGCCACTGTCCGGCTATTCACCTCCCCGCACCCGGTAGCGCTCGTCGGTGCGAACGTCGGGCGGCTCGCCGCCGGTGAAGTACATTGCGGCCCAGCAGCTCTCGCCCGCGTGCAGCTCCACCAGCAGCTCGCCCCCGGCGATCTCGAGCGGATGGGTCAGGTCGAGGTTCGGACCGCGCCCGACGAAGGAGAGCTGGGCCTTGCCGTCCTCGCCGGGCTTGATGCGCAGCGACGCGACGCCGTCGGGCCTGAGCGGTCCTCCGTTGTAGGCGACGCCGCCCTTCGAGCTCCGGGTCCAGCAGCGCTTGCGCCCGCAGCCGAGGCCCGCGGGCGCGACCGCGTCGAAGTACAGCGTGAAAGCCTCCTCGGCGCCCAGGACGTAGAAGCACACGGCGTAGGCGGTGGTCGTGGGGTCGGGCAGATCGGCCGGGGTGGTCGCCTGCAGCCGGGGGATCCGCCAGACCGCCCGATCCCTGTTCCTCGCCCCGGGCGGCGTCGCCTGGAGGTCGATCAGGTCGCGCTCCGCGGTCGGGCGCCGGCACGAGAGCCAGCGGGGGGCCGAGACGCAGCCGGGACCGCCGCAGCAGGGCGAGCACGGCCCGGCGACGCAGGAGCCCTGGGCATCGCAGGCGTCGTCGGTGCAGCGGTTGCCGTCAGCCTCGCACTCCGTGCCCGCCGGACGCGGCGTGCCGACGCACGCACCGGCGGAGCAGGTCGGCGCGATCTGGCAGTCGGCGGTCGTGCTGCACGCGATGCCGTCCGGCTTCGGCGCGCACGCGCTCGTGCAGCAGCCGTCGGTCGCGGCGCCGTCGTCGCAGGCCTCGCCGGGGTCCAGGTTGGCGTTGCCGCACAGCGTGGCGACGAACGAGCCGCTCTCGCCGTCGAACGTCGCCGACCCTGCGAGCCGCCCCTCGGCCACCGGCGCGCCCGCGAGCGAGACGGTCACGATCGTCGGCCCGACGGGCTCGAAGATCGTTCCCGCCAGGCTGAACGCGCCGCTCTGCGGGTCGACGGTACCGGAGAGGTCGACGTCCGATCGGAAGACGCCGCGGCAGTCGCCGCTCGCGCTGAGCGTCGTCCCGGCCTGCACGAGCTGCAGGTCGCAGACGACGGTCGTGCCGAAGGCCGCGAACGCGAACACCCAGTCGTTGCCGAGGTCGACGTCGGCCCGCGAGGCGGCGGGCGGAGCGAGCAGCGCCGCGAGGACGCCGGCGACGAGCAGAACGCGCCGCGGGGCACGCTCCCGGCGGCGTCGCGCCGGTCCGGTGGCCATCATGCTTCCCTCCTGGCCACGGCGCGGCTCGTCCGCGAACCGC
>JBFMAS010000156.1:0-2369 GCA_040755575.1 Thermodesulfobacteriota bacterium | reverse complement strand
GTGTGGGTGCGTCCGGCGGCGACCGCGTCGGCGACGATGCTCGCGAGCCAGACGGCCGCGACCGCGCCGACCGCGAGCGCCGCGCTCGTGCCTCGCCGGGCCACGACGCGCGTGCCGGCCACGCACGCGGCGCCCACGGCCGACGCGTACGCGACCCCGAGCAGGATCGGCCCGAGGACCAGGCCGGCGACGTAGCTCGCCTCGCCGGGATCGGGGTTGGCGGCGAGGCCGAGGAAGGCGTCGACCACGCCGATCATGGTCCCGGCCGCGAGCAGCGACGCCGGCATGCCCTGCGTGCGCGAGCGCGGCATCACCACACCATCGTCACCGCCGCCATGCTGGCGCCCGACGAGCCGCCGAGCGCGAGCACCTTCGCTCCCGGCACGAGCGCGCCCGCCTCGAGCGCCTCGGCCATCTGCAGCGCGAGGCTCACCGTGCTGGTGTTGCCGAAGCGCTCCACCGTGCTCCAGATCTTCGGGCCGGGGTTCTCGGTGTCGCCGAGCAGCGACATCCCGTTCTCGACGAAGCGCTTCGACGCCTCGTGGCAGAACACGGCGTCGAGCTCCTCGTAGCCCCAGCCGGTCGACTCCATCGCCGCCTGCATCACGGGCGGCATCATCGCGAAGCCCACCTCGAACAGCTTGCGCCCGTCGCACAGGAAGCGGAGGTCGACCACGCCGCCGCAGACCTCGCAGGCCTGCGTCGTCGGACGGAAGCGGCCTCCGATCGCCAGACGCCAGTGCGCGGGCTGGCTGCGATACTCGCGCCCCAGGATGCCGCGCTCGGCGTCCGGCGAGGGCTCGACCAGCAACGCGCCGCCGCCGTCTCCCACGACCAGCCCCGCCACCGAGCGCAGGAACTCGTCGACGGTGCGCGACTGCCACGCGATCGAGATCGATGCGCGCTCGCCGGTCGTGACGAGCACGCGACGCGCCTTGCCGGTGCGGATCAGCGAGTCGGCGAGGTCGAGGCCGTCGATCAGCCCGTTGCATGCGTTGGTGACGTCGAGCACCCTCGCCTCGCACGCACCCAGCTTGTCGGCGACGATGTTCGACGTCGCGGGCTCGATGACGTCGCGCGTGATGCCCGCGAACAGCACGACGTCCACGTCGCGCACGTCGAGCCCGGCGCTGGCGAGCGCCTTGCGCCCCGCCGCCGCCGCGAGATCGCTCGGCTGCACGTCGGGGTCCGCCCAGCGGCGCTCACGGACGCCGGTGATGCGCTCGAGCCAGCCGGGCCCGAAGCCGAAGCGCGCGATCCGGGCGCGCTCCTCGACCTCGGCCGTGCTGACGACGTTCGGCGGCATCTCGGCGCCGACGCCGCTGATGACGACGCCCGGGACCGGAGCCTCTGCTGCGAGCTTGGGAAGGTGTCTCATCTCATCCTCCTCGGCGACCTGATCGATGGTCGGTTCGCGCGAGCCACGGCAGCGTGGCCGCGAGGGCGAGGACCAGGAGCAGCGCCCACGGAACGCCGCTCGCGTCGTCCGCTCGGGTCGCCGGGCGGTCGCGCGCGCCGCGCTCGGGCTCGAGCGCGCCGTCGGCGGGACCCGGCCCGACGTGCGACGCGGCGCGGTCGTGCGACGGCCGCGGCGGCGCCGCGCCGCGCGTCACCGCCGCGGTCGACTCGAGCCTGCGCAGCAGAGCGCGCGCGAAGGCTCGCCCGTCCCAGTCGAGCAGCGCGACGAGCTGCTGCTCGGGCGCGCGCAGCGCCGCGCGCCGGTACGCCGCGAAGCCGCGATCGAGGATCGCTGCGGGCTCGAGGTCGAGCAGCGCACGCGGCACGGCGGCGCTGCCGGCCGCGACCTCGCTCCGCCCGGCGAGCGCTCGGAGCATCAGCACGGCGCCGTCGCGATCGCCGCTGCGCAGCGTCGCTCGCGCCGCGGCGTAGCGCGCGTCGTCGGTGAAGGCCCCGCCCTCGTCCGCGATCGCGTCGAAGGCGGCTCGTGCCCCGCCGTCGTCGCGCGCCCAGTAGGACGCGTAGGCGTGCCCGAGCCGCGCCGCGGCGCGCAGCGTGCTCGAGCTGCGCTCGTCGTCGCGGATCGTCGCGAAGCGGGCGCCGGCCGCGCGCGGCTGGCCGTCGACCGCGTCGATCATCGCGAGCATGAACGTGGCCAGCGTCGCGCTCGCCTCCGGCGCGTTCGCCACCTGCACGAGGTGCGCGCGCGCCTGCGCGAGGTCGCCCCGGCGAATCGCGACCCAGCCACGACCGAGGCGGGCCCAGCCGTCCCAGGGCGTGCCGGCCTCCTGCGCCGCCACCTCGGCGAAGGCCTGGTCGGCCGCTGCGAGCGCGCCCCCGCGCAGGCGTGCGTCAGCGAGCGCGAGCAGGACGACCGGCGGCAAGGCGCCTTGCCGGTCGCGCTCGAGGCC
>JBFMAS010000155.1:0-2838 GCA_040755575.1 Thermodesulfobacteriota bacterium | reverse complement strand
GTCGGGTCGACGCCGGTGTGGATGCCGATCGGGACGTCGAGCTCCTGCGCCTTGGCGAAGAGCGGATCGTGCGCCGGGTGGCCGTGCGGCAGGCCGTCGAGCGTGTAGGGCAGGAGGAAGCCGCCGCGCGCGCCGCTCGCCACGGCGCGCTCGAGCTCGGCCGCGGCCGCGCGCGCGTCGCCCAGCGACAGGTGCGCGACCGGCACGAGGCGCCCGCCGCTCCCCGCGCAGATCTCCTCGAGCCAGCGGTTGTAGGCCTGCAGGTTCGCGTGCACGTAGCCCGCGTCCGTGGTCTCCGCGACCCACTGCAGGCCGAGGCTCGGGTAGAGGATCGTCGCCGCGACGCCCTCGCGGTCGAGCTGCGCGATGCGCGCTCGCGGGTCGGTCGCCGCCGCCGGCGCGTTGTCGGCGTAGCGTCCCGACAGCGCGGCCGTCGCCTGCTCCTCGAGCGAGCGGCCCATGCCGCCGAAGTCGCCGAGCATCTCGGGCGTCGTGAGGCGCGCCGGCCTGCCGTCGACCAGCAGCACGTCGCGGCCGTCCGCGTCGCGCACGACCCGCACCGCGCGCTCGCGGAAGCGCGGCTCGACGTAGCGCTGCCACACGTCGGGCGGCTCGAGCACGTGGCTGTCGGCGTCGATCAGCATCGTCAACTCAGGATTCGCCTGCGGGCTTGTAGCGGACCACGATCGCCGAGATCACCTGGCCCATGACCGGGTGGATGGTGCCGCCGCCCCACCACGGTCCACCTTGCCACACCGCGCCCACCCGGCGCAGCCCGTCGTGCACGATGACGACCGCGTTGCCACCCATCGCGGCGCCCTGCTCGCGCAGCTTCTCCTCGATCTCCGCCTCGCCCGGGTTGCCCTCGGGCTCGGCGATGATCTGGCCCAGCACCCAGTGCGGCCGCTCGGGCGGGCGGGACAGGATCTCGACGCTGGCCGGGTCGGTCGGCGGGAAGTCGGGCCGGCCGACGAAGTGGATCGAGCGCGTCTGCACGCCCGAGCAGGCGGCGACGAGCGACACGAGCAACGCGAGCGCCGCCGAGGCGACGGCGCGCGACCGTGGAGAACGACGAGCTTGCATGACACCACCCTCCCCGCTCGCGAGGCGCGAGCTTCCGGCGCTGGCATACAGCGCTGCGTCGCCGCCGCCAAGGCGCGCGTGCCGCGTCGCGCTTGCGCCGAGCCGGCGCCCCGCGCTTGTCTCATGTCGTGGCCGACGATCCGGACCGCATCCTGCCGGCGCGCTTCTTCGTGCGCGCCGACGAGTCGGACGACGCCGCGTTCTACGCCGTCCCGCGTCTCGTCACGCACGTCGACGACGCGACCATCGCCGCGCTGACGCAGGTCTACCGGGAGATCGTGCCCGCGGGCGCGCGCGTCCTCGACCTGCTGTCGTCGTGGGTGTCGCACCTGCCGGACGACGTCGCCTACGCGCGCGTCGCCGGGCACGGCATGAACGCGGACGAGCTGGCGCAGAACCCGCGGCTCGACGAGCGCGTCGTGCGCGACCTGAACCGCGACCCCGCGCTTCCCTTCGGGGACGCGTCGTTCGACGTCGCGCTGAACGCGTTCTCGATGCAGTACCTGGTGCGCCCGCTCGCCGTGCTGCGCGAGGTGCGCCGCGTGCTCGCACCGGGCGGCACGCACCTGGTCGCGCTCTCGCACCGCATGTTCCCGACCAAGGCGATCGCCATCTGGCACCCGCTCGACATGGAGGACCGCGCGCGGCTGGTCGGCGTGTACTTCCGCCTCGCGGGGGGCTGGTCGGAGCCGGATCTGCTCGACCGGTCGCCGGCGGGCGCGGACCCGCTGTGGCTGGTGGTCGCGCGGCGCGACGGATGAGCGCCGGAGAGCCGCAACCTCCTTTGCCGGAGCGCCGTCCTCGTGTATGACGTTTCAGCAAGCATGTCGTACGGAGAATCGACGTGAAGACCGACAAGGTGCTGACGGTGCGGGTCGCAGGCGGCCGCCTGCGGAAGATCATGCGGGCTCGCGGCATCAAGCGCCAATCCGAGCTGATCAACCGCCTGCTCGATGAGGAGGAAGAGCGGCTGGAATCGCTGTCGGTCTTGCGTGAGACCGCCGCGCGCACGCGACGCTCCGACTTCGATGATCGTCTTCTTTGACACCGCCATCCACATCGACGTTCTCACGGGACGGCTGGCGCTCGAGGATGCCTTGCAGCCGGTGGGTGGCGGACCGGTTCGCCTTTCGCCGGTCGTCGCGAGCGAGCTTCGGCGCGGTGCGAGCGGCCGGGCGCTGCCGCGCGTCGAAGAGCTCGTCAAGCGCCTCCGGCCGATCGAGCCGCCGTCCTGGCGGCGCTGCTGGATCGAGGCGGGCCGGCTCCTGCCGACGATCTTTCGCCACCACGAGGAGGTCGGCCTGCACCGCCTGCAGAACGACGCCCTCCTCGCCCTGACCGCACGGCACACCGGGGCGGTTCTCGTGACCCGCGACCGCCACTTCGAAACGCTGCGCCGCCGCGTTCCGTTCGCCCTCCAGCTGCGCGATGGCTAGCCATCGCGCCGGGAGGTTGCCGACCCCGCGTCGCTTCGGTACCCAGGGCGGGTCGACACCGGGTGCAAAGCGCGACGTGGGCTGTGCGATCGCCCGCTCGCGGTGCGCGGCCGGTGCAGCGTTGGCCACCCTAGCTCAGTCGGTAGAGCAACTGATTCGTAATCAGTAGGTCGCCGGTTCGATTCCGGCGGGTGGCTGTAGGGGCTAAGCACCCGTTTCTACAGGCTATTCCAGGCAGCCCCGAGGGGCTCGCGACGGCCCCGCCGGCGAGCCGAAGTGCACACACAGTGCACAGGACGGCCAATGTGCCGGCATGCCG
>JBFMAS010000154.1:0-2100 GCA_040755575.1 Thermodesulfobacteriota bacterium | reverse complement strand
CGGCATCACCACCCGCACGTCGATCCCCAGGCTCACGAGCGCCTTCGGCAGCGCACCGATGACGTCACCGAGCCCGCCCGTCTTGGCGAACGGAGCGCACTCGGACGCGACGAAGAGGACCTTCATCGCGGCCTCGGGGGGAGCCGCCGGTGGCTTCGGCGGCGGTCGCGTGCCCGCGGGCTGGATCACGGCGTCACGACGCGTAGAGGCGGTAGTCGACTTCCGGGAAGACGTTGTCGCGCGCTTCGAGCGCCGCGAGGGCCCGCTCGTCGACGCTGCCCGCCTCGATCTCGTCGCACAGGCGTTCGAAGCTCAGCACGTGCTCCTCGAAGCGGCGCGTCGCGTAGGACACCATGGTGCCGGTGCGCATGATGAACGGCCAATCGCTGCTCTGCGCGAGCATGAGCTCGCGCGCCGCCTGGGCGAGCGCGCGTGCGCGCGTGCCGTTCTCGTCGCGGTAGCGACGCGCGAGCCGCGTCATGCGCTCCCCGGCATGGTGCAGGTGGCGGTAGATCCACGCGTTGCTCTCGTCGAGCCAGTAGTCGTTGTAGCCCTCGTGCCCCCACGACGACGTGCTCGGCGTCGCGACCTGGTTCGTCGGATGGCGCTCGAGGTAGTCGCCGGGCGAGATCGTCTCGATCTCCCTCTGGTCGTGGTGGAGCTGGCGGAACAGGTCGCCGAGGAAGATCGGCCCCTCGAACCACCAGTGGCCGAAGAGCTCCGCGTCGTAGGGGCTGACGATGATCGGCGGCCGGTCCATGTGCGCGGCGAGCGCCGCTGCTTGACGCTGGCGACCGAGGCGGAAGTGCGTCGCGTGGCGACCCGCCCGCTCGCGCGCCGCGTCCGGGTCGTAGACCCACTTGTCGTGCAGGTGCTGGTGCGTGATCGCGTGGTACTTGATGCCGGTGTACAGCCGGTGCCCCTCGGGGTGGACGTAGGGGCCGATGTACTCGATCGGCAGGTCGAAGCCGATGTCGCGATAGAAGTCGCGATAGTGCGGGTCGCCGGGATAGCCCTCCCGCGCGCTCCATACCTGCTCCGACGACTCCGTGTCGCGCGCGAACGCCGCGACGCCGGACCGCGTGTAGACCGGCGCATAGGCGCCGAACACCGGCGCCGGGTCGGCGAGCAGCAGGCCGTGCGTGTCGACGAAGAAGTAGCGCACCGCGGCCTCGCGCAGGAGCTCGTCGACGCCGGGGACATAGCCGCATTCGCCGAGCCACATGCCCGGCGTGCGTCGGCCGAAGTGGCGCTCGTAGAGGTCGGCCGCCGTGTGCACCTGTGCGCGCAGCGTCGCCCAGTTGCGATCGAGCAGCGGGAAGAACGCGTGCGTCGCGGTCGCGGTGATCACCTCGAGCACGCCGGCGTCCTGCAGCTTGCGGAACGCGCGCACGAGGTCGCCGTCGTGGCAGCGCCAGGTGTGGCGCAGCGACAGGAAGCGGTCGTGGTACATCCGCGCGAGCCGCTGGTAGTGCGGCTCGGGACGCGTGCGATCGATCTCCTTCTCGGCGAGCTCGACGAGCTGGTCGAGCGCCGCCGCGCAGCGCTCCTTCAGCAGGTCGTCGGTCAGCATCGTGATGAGCGGCGGCGACAGCGACACGGTGGCACGGAAGCGCACGGCGTCCGCGACCAGGCCCTCGAACGTCTGCAGCAGCGGCAGGTAGGTGCCGCTCACCGCCTCGTAGAGCCAGCGCTCCTCCATCACCGTCGGATCCTCGGGATGACGGACGAAGGGCAAGTGCGCGTGCAGGACGAGCGCGAAGTAGCCGGTCGGCATCGTCTCACCAGCGCGGCGGCTGCGGCCGCTCGGCGTCGTCCGTCGCGACGTCTTCGCCGTCGCGCGGCTCGGAGCGTGCGTGCGGCGCGCCGTCCACCAGGCGTCGCTCGCTGCCCGCGCCCGGCGTCCGGCCCTGCCCGGCAACCAGCCGCGCGCCCTCGCTCGCGAACGCCTGCCAGCTCTCGCGCGCGCTGCGCTCGCTCGCACCGCCGACACGCCGCTCGCTGGCACCTGCGTGCACCCGCTCGCTGCCCCCGGCGTGGCGCCACTCGCTGGCGCCGCGCGCCACGCGCTCGCTCGCGCCGAGCCAGCGGCGCTCGCTC
>JBFMAS010000153.1:0-12020 GCA_040755575.1 Thermodesulfobacteriota bacterium | reverse complement strand
ACGCGCGTCGCGACGTCGGCGTCGCCCTGGACGAGCTCGACCTGGTGCGTCGGCAGGCGCACGAGCGCCTGCTCGCGCACCAGCACCCGCTCGGCCGCAAGCCGCTCGAGGATCGGCCGGAACAACCGCGGCGGCACGGGGACGCGCAGACGCGAGCGCAGCGACTCGGCCTCCATCCCGGCGAGCAGCGGGTGCACGCGGTGGAACTGCTGCAGCGCCTCGACGGCCAGTGCCGCGAGCTGCCGCCACTTGTCGCGCGTCGTGTAGGCCTGCGGGTCGTCGGCGCTCGGCAGCGCGACGACCTCCGGGACACCGGCCGCGGCCGCGCGCACGTCCGCGTCGGTCCGGTTCAGCGCCTGCGCCACGTAGCCGGTCGGCGCGGCGAACTCGTGCTGGAGGTCGAGGAAGGCGAGGAGGCGCGTCTGCAGTGACGGCTCGCGCAGGCGCGCGAGCCGTCCGAGCAGCGCTTCGTCGACCGAGCGGTGGCGCGGCGCGAACGGGTGCAGCACCTGGCCGCCGCCGGTGGTGCGCGTCGCGTTCTCGCTGCGCACGATGAAGCGGTCGCCGTTCGCGACGACCACGTCGTCGTCGAGCGCGAGCTGGCAGTAGCCGTGCGACTTGGCCTCGAGCTCGCGCGCGCCGAGGACGATCACGCGGCCCATGGTCTCCGCGGTACCGACGTAGACCCGCACGCGGTCGAACGAGCGCACCGGGCGCCTGGCGCCCGGGCGCACCTCGAGCCGGCAATCGAAGCGGTCGGTCGAGAACTCGACGCGCGGATCAGCCAGCACGAGACCGCGGCGTGCGGCTGCGCGGTCGAGCCCGCCGAGGTTCACCGCGACACGCTGTCCGGCGCCGGCGAAAGGCACCGTCTTGCCGTGCACCTGGATCGCACGCGCGCGGGTCATGACGTCGCCGGGGCGCAGCGCGAGCGGATCGCCCTCGTGCACGACCCCCGAGATCGCCGTGCCGGTCGCGACGAGGCCGTGGCCGTGGACGACGAAAGCGCGGTCGATCGGCATTCGGAACCAGCCGCGCTCGTCACGTGGCGGCAGCGTCGCGATCTGCTCGGCGAGCGTCGCGCGCAGCTCGTCGAGCCCCGCGCCAGTCACGCTCGATACCGCGCACACGGGCGCCGCCTCGAATGCCGTCCCGGCCGCGAGGACCTCGACGTCGGCACGCACCTCCGCCACGCGGCGCTCGTCGACCAGATCCGTCTTGGTGATGACGAAGATCGCGCGGCGCGCGCCGAGCAGGTGGACGATGTCGAAGTGCTCCTCGGTCTGCGGCATGATGCCGTCGTCCGCCGCGACCACGAGCAGCACGAGATCGATGCCGTGCGCGCCCGCCAGCATGTTGCGGATGAACCGCTCGTGACCAGGCACGTCGACGACGCCGTAGCGCCGGCCCTCGATGTCGTAGAAGGCGAAGCCGAGGTCGATCGAGATGCCGCGCTCCTTCTCCTCCTTGAGGCGGTCCGTGTCCTGGCCCGTGAGTGCGCGGATCAGCGCCGTCTTGCCGTGGTCGATGTGCCCGGCGGTGCCGATGATCGCGGTGCCGTACGACGCCGTCGGCGAGCTCATCCCGGCGCCGCCTCGTGGCGCGGCACCAGGTCGGCGGCGTCGCGCACGGCGCGCACGTCGAGCAGGAAGCGCCCGCGCGTCACGCGCCCGATGATCGCGGGCCGCGCGTCGCGAAACCAGCGCGCGACGCGGTCCTCGCGCCACTGCGCATGCTCGACGGCGACGGCGAAGCTCGGCAGCTCGAGCGTCGGCTGCGCGCCGCTGCCGACCTCCGCGCGCGTCGCGACGACCTCGCACGAGAACCCCGGTCCGAGCGCCGCACGCAGCAGCGCGCACGCCTCGCGCGCGAGCGCCTCGAGCGCCGTGGCGTCACGATGCAGCAGGCCGAGCACCGGCAGCTCGGCGGCCAGGTCGGCGGCGCCGCGGTAGAGGGCGAGCGTTGCCGCGAGACCGGCGAGCGTCAGCTTGTCGACGCGCAGCGCGCGCTTCAGGGGGTTGCGCTGCAGACGCTCGACCAGCGCTGCGCCACCGAGAACGACGCCCGCCTGCGGGCCCCCGAGCAGCTTGTCGCCGCTGAACGTCACGAGGTCGGCGCCGGCGCCGAGCGCCTCGCGCGGCGTCGGCTCGTGCGGCAGCCCCAGCGTCTCGAGGTCGATCAGCGCGCCGCTGCCCAGGTCCTCGAGCAGCGGGACGCCGCGCTCGTGCGCCAGCGCTGCGAGCTGGCGCAGCTCGGGCCGCTCGGTGAAGCCGGTGATGCGATAGTTGCTCGGGTGCGCCCGCAGCACGAGGGCCGTGCGCCGGTTGATCGCCGCCGCGTAGTCTTCGAGGCGCGTGCGGTTCGTCGTCCCGACCTCGCGCAGCACGGCGCCGCTCTTGCGCAGCACGTCGGGGAGGCGGAACGAGCCGCCGATCTCGATCAGCTCGCCCCGCGAGACCACCACCTCGCGCCGATTCGCGAGCGTGTCGAGCACGAGCAGCAGCGCGGCCGCGTTGTTGTTCACCACCGCCGCCGCTTCGGCGCCGGTGAGCGCGCAGAGAGCCTCGCTCACGTGGCGGTCGCGCTCGCCGCGCTCGCCCGTCGCGAGGTCGAGCTCGACGGCGACCGGCGCGGCGGCGGCCTCCGCGATCGCCCGCACGGCGCTCGGCGCGAGCGGCGCGCGTCCGAGATTGGTGTGCAGGACGACGCCGGTCGCGTTGACGACGCCGGGCGGGCGCCCCGCGACCGCCTGCTCGAGCCAGGCAGCCGCGCGCTGCAGGATCGCATCAGGGGACGCATCGTCCGACGCCCGCGTCGCGTCGGACGGGGCAACCGCGCTCCGCGCCCCGTGCCGTGCCTCGTCGAGCACCCGCCGCACCGCCTCGACGACGAGCGGGCGCGCGAAGCGGGCACGGAGCGACGCCGCGAGCGGGCGCGCGAGCACCGCGTCGACGCTCGGCAGGGAGCGGGGCTGCATGGTGCAGCCGGGTAGCAAAGCAGGCGACCCTCTGCCGTCGTCGCGGCGCGGTGCAATCGTGCATCCGGCGACGTAGAATGGCGCGCTCGGAGGTCGCGATCGCAACCGCACGTCAAAGCCGGCAGCACACGACCCGGGCTCCGCAGCCGATGACCGCCGGCCGCGATCGTGGTCCGCTCGTGACCGCCGTCTGGCTCGTGCTGTTCGCCGTCCTGTTCGCGACGCTGCTGGTGCGCAACTACGCGCTCGGCGTCCACGAGATCGGGACGCTGCACGTCGGCCCGCTCACGCTCGCTCCGTTCGGACCCCTCGTGTCGCTGGGCGTGCTGTTCGGCATCCACCTGATGCGACGCTGGGCGGTCTCGTTCGATCTGTCGTGGGACGACGTGTTCGGCGCCGTCGGCTGGATGCTGGTCGTCGGCTTCGTGGGCTCGCATCTGCTCGACGTCGCGCTGTACCGCCCGGAGGACTTCTTCGACCCCGACGTCCTGCTCGACTTCCGCAGCGACTACTCGTCGTTCGGCGGCGTGCTGTGCGGCGGCGTCGCGGCGTGGCTCGCGTTTCGCCACGCGGGGGTGCCGATCCTGCGCGGCATCGACTGCACGCTGTACGGCTTCACCGGAGGCTGGCTGTTCGGGCGCCTCGCCTGCTTCTCGGTGCACGACCATCCCGGCACCGCGACCTCGTCGCCGCTCGGCGTCGAGATCGACGGCGTGCTGCGCCACGACCTCGGGCTCTACGAGCTGGTCTACACGATCGTGATCTTCGCGATCCTGCACTGGACGACGCGCCGGCGGCGCTACGACGGCTACGTCATCGCGCTCGTCGCGACGACGTATGTACCGGTGCGCTTCGCGCTCGACTTCCTGCGCGTGCGCGACGCGACCTACGCCGGCCTCACGCCCGCGCAGTGGGCGTGCATCCCGCTGCTCGCGATCGGCCTGTACTACGTCTGCCGAGGACGAGCGGCGGACTGAGCCCCGCGAGCGTCACGCGCCCTCGGCGTGGCTCTGCAGCCGGCTCCGGACAGCGCCCAGCTCGCCGGCCTCGACCGGCACGCCGCGCTGGAACGCGATCACCTGCCCGCTCGTCGCCGGGATGCGAGCGCCCGGGGTGAGGATGCCGACCAGGTTCAGCGGGTCGGCCGATGCGACGAGGATCGCCTCGCCGTCGTCGGCCAGGCGCCGCGTCGCACGCAGCGCCTCGACCGCCTCGGGCAGCGCGAACTGCTCGCCGACCAGACCCGAGACGAAGCGGCCGCCGCGCACCTCGCCGCGCGCCTCCATGCGGCGCAGCGCGACCAGCAGATGGCGCCAGGGCGGAGCGAGCGCCTCGCGCGCGGTGAGCTCGCGCAGGACGACGCCGTAGCGGCGCAGCAGGATGCGAGCCATGGCCTCGCTGGCCCGCTCGATTCGCTGCTCGAGGGCCGGGTCGCGGAGCGAGCGGCCGGCGGGGGCGCTCGACGCCGGCGAGTCCGCCGTCGCCGCATCGCGCGGACGCAGCAGCGCCCAGCGGCCGACCGGCAGCGAGCGCAGCGAGGCTCGCCCGCCGCGCAGCGCGCGCAGCCGGCGCTCGGGTCGCCGCTTCTCCTCCGGGGTGAGAAGCGTGCGCAGCCCCGCGAAGCCGTCGCCCGTGACGAGGCCGCGCGCGACGAGCTCCCACAGCGCCTCCTCGGCCGTCGACGGAAGCAGCCCGGTCGCGCGCGCGACGTCGCCGAGGAAGGATGCACCCTGCCGCGTCAGGACGTCGAGCACGTCGCGTGCGGCTCGCGTCAAGCGTAGCGCCCCCGCGCCGGGGCCGCGCATCGCCTCTCCCTCGCGCAGCGCCGCGGCGTCGAGCAGTACGGGCAGCTCCTCGCGCAGCGCGACGGCGAGCGGGGCGTTGCGCGTGGGGCCGCTGCGCCGCCGTCGCAGCGGCGTCCCGGGCGGCTCGACCGCGGGCGGCGAGAAGCGGCCCCACGCGGCGAACCCGGAGAAGCAGAGGTCGTCGAGCAGGCCGGGCGCGTATTCCCGGACGCGCAGCGGGAACACGCTGCGCTCCCAGGCGGGAGCGGGCAGCTCGACGCCGTGGAGCTGCGTGATCACCGCGGCGAGTCCATCGCGGCCGTGGAGCTGGGTGCCGGGCGCGACGTGCTGCCAGCGGAACAGGAAGCGCATGAAGTCGGCGACTGACACGGGCTCGATCTCGCGCCGCAGCCGGCCGATCGTCAGGCGGTGGATGCGCGCCAGCAGGCGGCGCTCGCACCACTCCTCCTCGGAGCCGCCCGGCGTGAAGCGGCCGCGCAGCGCGACGCCGTCGTTCTCGCAGCGCGCGAGGGCCGCCTCCACCGCGGTGGTGCGCAGGCCGAGCCGGGTCGCGAGCTGCGCGGTGGAGACGGGACCCAGGCACGCGATCCAGCCGCGCACCGCGGCGTCGAGCGCCGCCTCCTCGTGCTCCGGCGCGGGCGAGCCGGGCGGCGCCTCGAGCGGCGTGTCGAAGCGCAGCGAGGGCAGGGCGGCGCGTGCCAGCAGGCTGCGCTCCGCCACGACGATCGCGGCATGCGCGCCGCCGTCGGGGGCGGTCCATCGCGCGATCGCGGCGCGACGCGTCGCGATCAGCTCGTCGAGCCAGGGCTGCCAGGCGCCGATCTCGTCCAGCGGCAGCCAGACGAAGCCGAGCAGCGCGTCGTGCAGCTCGTCGGGGTCGCGGACGTCGGGCCACGCCTGCTCGCGCACCTCGTCGATCGCCGCCTGGTCGAGCGCGCCGATGCCCTGGGCGAGGCTCGCGTCCGTACGCCGCAGGTTGACGGCCCGCGCGCGGCGCTCTTCGAGCGGGGCGTCGTCGAGGAAGGCGTAGGGGTATGCGTTCAGCAGCTCGTGCGCCATCGGCGACGGCGCCGCCGTCTCGACCGCGACGGTGCGGATCTCGCCGCGCTCGATCGCGCCGAGCAGGGCCCGCAGGCCGTCGATGTCCATCGCCTCGTGCAGGCAGTTCGCGATCGTCTCGTTGACCAGCGGGTGGTCGACGGGCTCGATCGGGCCCGTGCGGTTGTCGCCGCAGCCGAGCTGCGCCGGGAAGACCGCCGCGAGGAGGTCCTCGGCGCGCATGCGCTGGATGTTCATCGGCACCCGCTTGCCGCCCTGCTGGCGCAGCAGCGCGAGCGCGCGGCTCGCGTTCCAGCGCCAGCGCGTGCCGAACATGGGCGCCGCGAGGACCGCCTGCACGAGGTTCTCCTCGAGCGTGTCCTTGCGCACCATCGAGAACACGCCGTCGAGCGGAAAGCTGTGCTGCTCGCCGAGCGAGATCACCACGCCGTCGTCGGTCGCCGCCGCCTGCAGCTCGAAGTCGAAGCCGAGACAGAAGGACTTCCGCAGCGCGAGGCCGAACGCGCGGTTGATCGCGCCGCCGAACGGCGCGTGCAGCACCAGCTGCATGCCGCCGCTCTCGTCGAAGAAGCGCTCGGCGATGATGCGCTCGCACGTCGGCACGGTTCCGAGCACGGCGACCGTGCTCTCGACGTAGGCGACGAGCTGCGTCGCGCCGCCGAGGTCCATGCCGCATTCCTCGACCAGGAAGGCGATCGCCTCGTCGCGATCGTGCAGGCGGTCGGCAATTGCTTGACGCAGCTCGGAGACCGCGTGCGACAGCTCGCGCGTGCGCGCCGGCGCCTCGCCCAGCCAGAACGGAATCGTCGGCGGCGTCTGCCCCGCGTCCTCGACGCGCACCCTGCCGGCCTCCACCCGGCGGATGCGCCACGAGTGGTTGCCGAGCAGGAAGATGTCGCCGCGCATGCTCTCGATGGCGAAGTCCTCGTTGACCTTGCCGACCTTCGCCTCGGTCGGCTCCTCGATGACGTCGTAGTCGGCGGTCTCCGGGATCGCGCCGCCGCTCGTGATCGCGGCGAGCCGCGCGCCGCGCCGGGCGCGGATGCGGCCCTGCACGCGGTCGTGATGCAGGTACGCCGTGCGGCGCCCGCGGCGCGTCGCGACGCCCTCGGAGAGCATGCTCAGGACGTCGTCGAACTCGGCGCGCGTCAGGTCGCGGTACGGGTACGCGGTGCGCACGAGCCGCCACAGCGCCTCGGTCGGGATCTCCTCGGAAGCCGCCGTCGCGACCATCTGCTGCGCGAGGATGTCGAGCGGCTTCGCGGGCAGCAGGACGCGGTCGAGCTCTCCCTGCCGGATCGCGCGTACCGCCGCCGCCGTCTGCACGAGCTCGTCGCGGGTCAGCGGGAAGAAGATGCCTTTGGGCACGCTGCCGAGCCAGTGGCCCGAGCGGCCGACGCGCTGCAGGAGCGTCGCGAGCGCGCGTGGCGCACCGAGGTGGCACACCAGGTCGACGTGCCCGACGTCGATTCCGAGCTCGAGCGAGGCGGTGGCGACCACCACCGGCACCTCGCCGGTCTTGAGCTTCTGCTCCGCCTCGAGCCGGATCCGTCGTGACAGGCTGCCGTGGTGCGCGACGACGCGCTCCGCGCCGAGGCGCTCGCCGAGCGCGTGCGCGACCCGCTCGACGAGGCGACGCGTGTTGACGAACACGATCGTCGTGCGGTGCGCGTTCACCAGCTCGACGACCCGGTCGTAGACCGCCGCGCGCAGCTCGTGGCTGGTGATCGCGCCGAGCTCGAGGTCGGTGGTCTCGATCGCCAGCTCCATCGCGCGCTTGTGTCCGGTGTCGACGATCGCGCAGCGCGGCGTGCCGTCCCCGGCGAGGCGATCGTTGCCGACCAGCAGGCGCGCGATCTCCTCGATCGGCTTCTGCGTCGCCGACAGGCCGACGCGCTGCAAACGTCGCCCGGCGAGTGCGTCGAGCCGGGCGAGCGTCAGCGCGAGGTGCGCGCCGCGCTTGTCGCCGGCGACCGCGTGGATCTCGTCGACGATCACCGTGCGCGCCGAGCACAGCATCTCGCGGCTCTTCTCGGCGGTGAGCAGGATGTACAGCGACTCGGGCGTCGTGATCAGGACGTGCGGCGGGTGCTTCAGCATCGCCTGACGCTGCGCGGCCGGCGTGTCGCCGGTGCGCACGGCGACGCGGATGTCCTGCAGGTCGACGCCGGCCGCCCGCGCGCGCTCGCGGATCGCCGCCAGCGGCACGGCGAGGTTCTTCTCGATGTCGTTGCCGAGCGCCTTGAGCGGCGAAACGTAGATCACGGCCGTCGCGTCCGCGAGGCGGTCCTCGCGCGCCGCGCGCACCAGCTCGTCGATCGCCCAGAGGAAGGCCGCGAGGGTCTTGCCGGAGCCCGTCGGCGCGGCGATCAGGACGTCGCGCCCGGCGGCGATCTCCCGCCAGCCCGCCTGCTGCGGCGGCGTCGGTCCGGCGAAGCTGTCCGCGAACCAGCCGCCGACCAGCGGGTCGAAGCGGACGCCGAGCTCGTCGTTGCCCTGCTGCACCACCCGGCAAATCTAGCCATCCGGCCGCGCTCGAGCGAGGCGTGGTGGCCGCGAAAATTGCGTCCCCGCACGGTGCGTGCGAGCATCCGCGGGTGGAGCGAGCGTCGGCGAGCGTCGTCGCGCCGCCGCGCGATCCGGCGGCGCGGCGCAAGTACGACGTGGCGGCTGGTGTCGTCCGCAAGCTGCGGGAGGCGGGCCGCGAGGCGGTGCTGGCCGGCGGCTGCGTCCGCGACCTGCTGCTCGGCGTCGAGCCGGCCGATTACGACGTCGCGACGTCGGCGAGCGCGGACGAGGTGCAGCACCTGTTCCGGCGCACGGTGCCGGTCGGCGTCCAGTTCGGCGTCGTGCTGGTGCTCGAGGACGGCGAGCAGATGCAGGTCGCCACCTTCCGGCGCGACGGCGCCTATCTCGACCACCGCCACCCCGTCGAGGTCCACTTCGCCGACGAGCGCGCCGACGCGCAGCGCCGCGACTTCACCATCAACGGCATGTTCCTCGACCCCGAGACGGGCGACGTGCGCGACCACGTCGGCGGCCGCGAGGACCTCGCTGCGGGAATCATCCGCGCGATCGGCGATCCGTACGCGCGCTTCGACGAGGACCGTTTGCGCCTGCTGCGGGCTGTCCGCTTCGCGGCGCGCTTCGACTACCGCATCGAGGACGCGACCTGGCGGGCGCTCCGCCGCCTCGCGCCGACCATCGTCGGCATCGCGTGGGAGCGGATCGGCGACGAGATCGTCAAGATCCTCACCGAGGGCCGCGCGCGCCGGGGCTTCGAGCTGCTGTCCGAGTCCGGCTTGCTCGGCGTGCTGCTGCCCGAGGTCGAGGCGATGCGCGGCGTCGCGCAGTCCGCCGACCACCATCCCGAGGGCGACGTCTTCACGCACACGATGCTGTGCCTCGAGAAGCTGACGCCCGCGCACGGCGAAGCGCTCGCGCTGGCCGTGCTGCTGCACGACGTCGGGAAGCCGCTCAGCACGACGCATCAGGAGGATGGGCGCATCACCTTCTACGGGCACTGCGAGAAGGGCGCCGAGATGACCCGCGACGTCGTGCAGCGCCTGCGCCGCAGCCGCGACACCGCCGAGCGTGCGGCCGTGCTCGTCGAGCAGCACCTGCGCCACGTCCAGGCGCCCGCGATGCGCGTCGCCACGCTCAAGCGCTTCCTCGCGCAGCCACACATCGACGATCTGCTCGAGCTGACGCGCATCGACGCGCTGTCGGCGTCGGGCGACCTCGAAGCCTACGCGTTCTGCCGCGCGAGACAGGCGGAGCTCGCGCGCGAGGTCCGCCTGCCCGACCCGCTGCTGCGCGGCCGCGATCTGATCGAGCTCGGCCATCGTCCGGGGCCGCGCTTCCGCGAGATCCTCGAGCGCGCCTTCGACGCGCAGCTCGAGGGTGAGATCACGTCGCACGAGGCGGCGCGCGCCTGGGTCATGGGCCACTACCCGCCGGCCGGCGCGGACGGCGCGACGTGAGCGGGCCTGCGCTCCTCGAGCTCGCCGGCATCCGCAAGCGCTTCGGCGCCGTGCAGGCCCTGGACGGCGTCGACCTGCGCTGCGGTGCGGGCACGATCCACGCGCTGCTCGGCGAGAACGGCGCCGGCAAGTCGACGCTCATGCACGTCGTCGCGGGGCTCCAGGCCGCCGACGGAGGCAGCATGCGGCTCGCGGGCCGCGAGGTCGTCTGGCGCTCCCCGGAGCAGGCGCGCGCCGCCGGCGTGTCGATGGTCCACCAGCACTTCATGCTCGTGCCGACGATGACCATCGCCGAGAACGTCGCGCTCGCGCGCGGCGACGTGGGACCCTTCCGGGCGGCGCGGCTCGCCGCGGAGGTGACACACCTCGCGCGCGCCCGCCGGCTCGAGATCGGCGACCCGCAGCGCGTCGTCGAGGAGCTGTCGGTCGGCGAGCAGCAGCGCGTCGAGATCCTGAAGGCGCTGGTCGCGCCGACGAGGCTGCTGATCCTCGACGAGCCGACCGCGGTGCTGACGCCGGACGAGGTGGAGGGGCTGTTCACGCTCCTTCGGGAGCTGGCCGCGGGCGGCACGGCGATCGTCATCGTGACGCACAAGCTGCGCGAGGCGCTGTCGCTCGCCGACCACGTGACGGTGCTGCGGCGCGGTCGGGTGTCGGGCAGCGGGCCGGCGTCCCGCTTCGACGAGGAGTCGCTCGCCGCGCTGATGGTCGAGGAGCCCGAGGATCTTCGGCGCGCGGACGCCGAGCGGCTGCCGCCGCCGGGGCCGGACGCGCCCGTGGTGCTTCGCGTGCGCGGCCTCTCGGGGCGCGACCGGCGCGGCGTGCCGTTGCTCGACGACGTCTCGCTCGACGTCCGCGCGGGCGGCATCGCGGTCGTGGCCGGCGTCGAGGGGAACGGTCAGACCGAGCTCGTCGCCGCGCTCGCGGGGCTCGCGCGGGAAGACCTCGGCGACGTGCACGGCGAGGTCGCGATCTGCGGCCGGCAGGTGCATGACGCCGCCGAGGCTCGCGCCGCGGGGCTCGCCGTGGTTCCACCCGACCGCACCCGCGACGGCCTCGTCGCGAGCCTCGAGCTGTGGGAGAACCTGCTGCTCGCGCACGACGAGCTGCACGCCGTGGCGCGGCGCGGCGTGCTGCGTCGGCGCGAGGCGCGCAGCGAAGCCGCGCAGCGCCTCGCCGCGTTCGGCGTCAGGCCTGACGATCCGACCCTGCCCGCGGGCGCGCTGTCCGGCGGCAACCAGCAGCGAATGGTGCTGGCGCGCGAGCTCGGCCGGCGGAACCTTCGTGCCGTGGTCGCGGCGAACCCGACCCGCGGCCTCGACCTCGCCGCCACCGTCGCCGTGCACCGCCGCCTGCGCGAGCTCGCCGCACGCGGCATCGCGGTGCTCGTGCTGTCGACGGACCTCGACGAGGTCGAGGCGCTCGCCGGCGAGGTCTACGTCCTCTATCGCGGCCGCCTCACCGGGCCGCTCGCGCGTCCGCTGCACCGCCTCGACGTGGGGCGGCTGATGGCCGGCGTCGGGGTCGCGGCCTGAACCGAGCAGCAGCGCTCGTGGCGCGCGCCGCCGTTCCGGCGCTGGTCGCGCTCGGCGTCGCGGTCGGCTTCGCGGCCCTGCTCGCGCGCCTCGGCGGCGCCGATGCGTGGCTCGCCGTGCAGGCGCTGTTCGCCGGCAGCCTCGGTTCGACGGCGAACGTCACCGCGACGCTGCTCAAGGCGACGCCGCTGCTCCTGACCGGGGCGGCGGTGATGCTCGCGTTCAAGAGCGGCGTGCTCAACATCGGCGCCGAGGGACAGTTCCTGGTCGGCGCGCTCGCCGCGACGATCGCCGGCACGGTGCCCGGCTCCGAGAGCGGACGGTGGCTCGCCGTGCTGCTCGCCGGTGCGCTCGCCGGTGGGTGCTGGGCGGTCGTCGCGGCGGGCTTGCGCATCGCGCGCGGTGTCAACGAGGTGATCACGACGATCCTGCTCAACTTCGTCGCGCTGTATCTCGTCTCGTGGGCGGTCGACGGTCCGCTGCAGGAGGCGGCGGGACGGTACCCGCAATCCGATCCGCTGCTTTACGGTGCGCTCCTGTGGCGACCCTTCCCGGGCTCGCGGCTGCACCTCGGCGTCGCCGTCGCGTTCGCCGCGACCATCGCCGCAGGGCTGCTGCTGGCGCGGACGCCGCTCGGGCTGCGGCTGCGTGCCTCGGGTCT
>JBFMAS010000152.1:0-4805 GCA_040755575.1 Thermodesulfobacteriota bacterium | reverse complement strand
CGCCGCGACGCGGTTACTGAGCGCGTAGTAGCCGTTCGCGTTGCTGAAGTAGCCGATCCACAGCCCGACGTTCTGGAAGAGCGCCTGCTCGGCGGTGTCCTCGCCGCGGGCGATCTCGCCGTAGGCGGCCGCGGCGCGCGCCAGCATGGCGTAGGTCGGGGCGTAGGAGGGATCGGTCGCCATGGCGGCTTCGCGCACCGCATCGGGATCGGCCGCCGGAGCGGGTCCGGTGAAGCGGTAGCGTGCCGCCGCTGCGCCGGCGACGCCGAGCGCCCCCGACTGCGCGAGGAAGGCGAGCAGCCAGGCGAGCGGCGCGCGGAACGCGTCGGGAAAGCCGTGCCGCGCGACCAGCTCATCGACGCTGCGCGCTTCGGCGAGGTCGCGCGTGAGGTCGAGCTCCTCGAGCAGGCGGAGCGCGAGCTGCACGACGTAGAGCTCGACGAACTCGCAACTCGCGTGCTGGCGCTCGTTGAACACGTCCTCGCCGAATCCCTCGCGCGCGAGCAGCTCGAACAGACGCGGGTCCGCCGCGGAGGCCGCGAGGCGCGTCGGCGCCGTCATGGGCGCTCGCCTGCGCGCGTGTCGGGCGCGAGCGCGACGCGGCCGGCGAGAAGCAGGTGTCCGGCGAGATCGCGCACCTCGAAGCGGCAACGCCAGAATTGCAGCACGCGGCGGTCGAACGTCGCTCGCACGCGGAGCGCGCCGCGATGCTCCGGCGCATGCACGTCGACGTCGCGGTACTGCGCGATCACCGCATCGCGCGGCGCGCCCTCATGCAGCCCCGCGAGGAGGCCCGCCGTCTGCGCCGCGGCCTCGAGCATCTGCGGCCAGGTCCAGGCGCGCGCCGCCGCCGTGCAGAGCAGCCCGCCGGCGCGGTGCTCCGCGATCGCGTCGACCAGCACCGCCGGCGGACGATGGCGCAGCAGCTCGGCTGGCGCGGGCAGGCTCACGACGCCGCTCCGAAGCGCAGGCGCGCGCGCGCCGCGCGAACGCCGCCGCTGCGCACCTCCGCCTCGACGCAGCGCGGCTCGCCGCTCCTCGCGGGGCGCGCCTCGACGACGATCGGCTCGCCGGGGACGACGGGACGCGCGAACGCGCACTCCTCGATCGCATCGAGCCGCGCGTGCGCGCATGCCTGCCCGAGCAGCGTCGCCGCGACCTCGGCCATCAGGCCGGCGAGGTACGCCCCGGGCACGAGCGGGTTGCCCGGGAAGTGCCCGGCGCACAGCTCCTCCGCGTACGAGCGTCGCACGACGGCATGCACGACGCCCTCCGTGACGACGACCTCCGCGAACGGAGAAGCGTCGCGATCGACGTGGAACACCACCACGTGCAGCGACGCTATCGCCTGACGGGTCCTCGCACAATGCGGCGGGAAACTCGGTCGCGCGCTGTAACTGCTACAGGCGCGCGGCGCGCGACTCGATCGGTCATCGGGCCGCACGACGGCGCGCGGCTCGTGGCACGTGTCTCGCTTAACGCGGCGGAGGCCGTCGCGACGACGACGCCGACGGGCGCGAGCTCGTAGGATCGGAGCGCAACGGAAGCTGGACCGGGCGCGGTAACGGGTTGCCCGCGCCCGGTCCTTCCTCCTCACGCCATCGCGTTCCGGTCAAGCCCGCGACATTTCGGGTTTTACCGCCGCCCCACGACCGGGGTAGAAGAGCCCGGCGCGGCCGGTCGTGCGCCGGCCGCCCCGGAGGGACCGATGGAGATGCTGCGGCACATCCCGGCTTCGTGGCTCGTCCTGTTCTGCTTGACGGCCGCGCCCGCGCTCGGCGCCGGGCAGCCCGGCGCGTCGCCGGCCGAGCTGCTCGAGGTCCCCGAGGGCACGATCCTCTCGAAGGACAACTGGCAGATCGCGCAGGGATTCCTTCCCGACGAGATCCTCGAGCTGTACAAGCGCGGCGACTACGCGAACCCGATCCGCCACCTCGCCGGCAAGACGGGCACCATCGCGGATCCGCGGCTGGTCGAGCTGTCGCAGAAGAACACGGGCAAGTTCGACGTCGACGACAAGGGCACCGTGGTCGACAAGACCACCGGCAAGCGGCCGCCGGTCATC
This sequence comes from Thermodesulfobacteriota bacterium, assembly GCA_040755575.1. Taxonomy (GTDB): domain Bacteria; phylum Desulfobacterota; class Binatia; order UBA12015; family UBA12015; genus DATCMB01. Next base: position 2,740 of record JBFMAS010000152.1, on the reverse strand, counting down.
ATCGGCTGGCCCTTCCCCGACATCGACCCGAGAGATCCCAAGGCGGGCGCGAAGGCGCTGTGGAACTACCTCTACACGCTGCACTGGGCGGGCTCGTTCCACACCACGTCGCCGCTCAACTGGGTGACGCGCGACGGCGGCGTCGTGCGCCGCATCTCGGTCGACGTGCACTTCAAGTACTACGACGGCCAGCCGCCGGAGATCCAGGAGCGCATCGGCGAGAACCCGCTCAACGTCCTGAACCGCACGATGGGCGTCGTGCAGGAGCCCGCCGACGTCAACGGCATCGTCAGCCTCAACTGGCGCTTCCGCGAGGGCGACAAGCAGGACCAGGCGTGGACGTACGTCCCGGCGCTGCGCCGGGTGCGGCCGATCAACCCGGCGAACCGCGCGGACGGCTTCCTCGGCTCGGACCTGTCGCAGGACGACGGCCCGTACTTCGACGGCAAGCCGGAGGAGTTCGAGCTCAAGATGGTCGGCGACGGCTGGGTCCTCGCGACCTACGACGACCGCGGCCTCACCGAGCCGCTGAAGCCGATCAAGGTCGACCGCGACACGGTGGTCTCGCCGCTGATCGACGGCAGCGAGACCGGCTGGCGGCTGAGCTATCCGCAGACCATGCTCATCGCCTCGCAGGAGGACGGCTGGCAGCCCGGCAGCGGCCTCGTCGCCTGGGCGCCGCGGCAGATCGCGCTCGTGCCGCGTCCCGTGTGGATCGTCGAGGCGGTGCCGAAGAACCCCTACTACCTCTACGGCAAGCAGGTCATGTACTTCGACAAGGAGAACTTTCGCGGCTACTGGAAGAGCAAGTACGACTGGAAGGGCTCCGTGCTGATGAACTACCAGGTGCCCGAGTCGCTGATCCAGAAGATCGACGGGCCGCCGGGCTACATGCGCATCAGCTACTCGGGCGGCGTCGCCGTGATGAACAACATCAAGCAGGACCGCGCGACGGTGTCGGGCCTGCCCGTCGCCGACACCGACGTGTGGATCGACATCCCGGACGAGATCTACGAGACCGAGCGCGTCGTCCGCTACGGCAAGTGACGGCGCCGCTCGGCGCCCGCGCTCAAGGGCACGAGGCGTCGAGGCGCTCGAGGAACGCGGTCGCGGCCGCCGCGGCGTTGCTCGCTGCGAGCGGGTAGTACGCGAAGAACTGCGCCGGGAAGCCCGGCAGGCCGAGCGGGTCGTTCGCGCCGTCCGACACGGCGCGAAAAGCGATGAACCGCAGCCCCGCGGCCGCGGCCGCGCGCGCGACGGCCGCCGATTCCATGTCGACGGCGACGTACTCGTCCTGCGCCGGGTGCTCGGCGTCCGGGCCGAAGCCGGCCGGTGCGGCGCCGCTCGAATCTCCGACGTCGCAGCCGAACACCGGGTGGCCGTCCGGGCTGCAGACGAGCGGACGGCCGCCGAAGGGGTCGCTGCTCTGCCCCGTGCCGCCGACCAGCAGCGCGAGCGGCTCCGGCATGCAGACGGGACCCGCCGCGAGCTCGGGCGGCACCTCGACGCACTGCTCGAGCGCGACGCCGCCGGGCCTGGCGATGTCGCGCGCGAGCTCGAGCCAGCGCGGGTCGACCGGATGGGTGCGGTCGTCGACCAGGTACCACGCCTCGGGCACGGCGACGTCGCCGATCCGGTACGGGCTGCCGGCGACGCCCGCCATGACGACTCCGTCCGGCGCGAAGCGCTCGATCACCGCCTCGGTCGTGGCGCGCGCGTTGATCAGCCCGATGCCCGTCATGCCGACGACGACCCGCACGCCGCCGAGCGTCCCGAGCCGCATCACCTTGTCGCCGAGCGCGACCTCCTCCTCGACCTGCGAGCGGTCGAGCAGCGCCGCGAGCTCGCCCGGGAAGGCGCCGAGCACGGCGATCGTCGGGGCGGTCGCGCAGCCGCCGCGGTCCGAGCACGCCGGCGCGGCCAGCGCACACACGGCGGCCAGGGCGGCGCGCAGCAGGGGTCGCGAGTGCAACGGCACGGGCGACGCCTATCCCAGCAAGCGGCGGTCGGGGAAGCCCGATTCGCCATGGCCGCGCCGCTCACGGGCACGGCACGGGCAAATCGGCTACACCGCTCGCCGTCGTGCTGCGCCGGCTGCTGAAGCGCCTCGAGCGCGCGGGCAAGAGCCTCGCGCTCCGCGCCCTCGCGCTTCTCGTCGCGCGCGACGCCGCGGCCGGCGGGCTGCCCTGGGCCGAGCGCCCGCACCGCGTGCTGTTCCTGCGCCACGACCGTCTCGGCGACATGATCCTCTCGACCGGCCTGATCCGCGCGATCGCCGGCTCCCAGCCGAGGCTCACCCTGGACGTCCTCGCGTCGCCGATCAACGCGCCGGTGCTGCAGGCGGAGCCGGCGGTCGGCACGGTCGTCGTGCTCGACCGCAGGCGGCCGTGGACCTTTCCCGGCGTGCTGCGCCGCCTGCGCCGCGCACGCTACGACGCGGTGGTCGACTGCATGGTGACCGCGCCGTCGCTGACCACGCTGCTGCTGATGCTCGCGAGCGGCGCGCGCGAGCGCGTCGGCGTCGCGCGCGAGGACAACCGCTTCTTCTATACCGTCCCGCTCGAGCCGCGCGCCGGGGCGACGCACATCGTCGAGCACCTGTCGGCGCTCCTTCGCCCCTTCGGCCTCGACCCGAGGAGCGTCGACCTGGCGCCGCGCATCGTCTTGACGGACGAGGAGCGTCGGGCCGGGGAGCAGCGCTGGCGAGAGCTCGGGGGCGGCGCGCCGCGCCTGCGCGTGC
>JBFMAS010000151.1:0-7527 GCA_040755575.1 Thermodesulfobacteriota bacterium | reverse complement strand
GCAGCGAGGCGAGCGGCAGCAGCGCGAGCGCGGCGATCGGCACGAAGCTCGGCCGCAGCCGCTCCGCGCGCACCAGCAGCAGGTAGAGCACCGACAAGGGCGGCTGCGGGACGAGCAGCAGGGTCTGCCAGCGGCGGCCCTGCTCCGGCGTCACCCGTTCGCCTCGAGACCGTGCGGCAGCGCGTCGCGCTCGAGCCGGTCCGCCGCCTCGAGCAGCTCGGGGTCGTCGAAGCCGTCCGCGGAGAACGCGGTTGCGCGGTGCGCGCGCGTCACGAACGCGTTCTCCAGCACCCGGCTCTTCGCGTTCGGCATCGCGGTCGTCGTCGACAGCGCCACGTAGCGCAGCAGGTAGGGGCCGTCGATGCCGCGGTCGCGCAGCGCGGCGCCGAAGAAGGTGAGCGTCATCGACTGCACGCCGGGCGCGAGCTCGGCGGCGCCCTGCGCCCAGGCGATCGGCTGCGTCCCCGCTGCGTCGTACAGCGTCGCCTCGATGTGGAAGCGGCCGGCGCGCCAGACCTCGACCTCCGCCGACAGCCGCAGGCTCCCGTCGACGACCTCCTCGGCGAAGCGCCCCGTCAGGCGCGCGTGCGGGTTCGCATACTGGAAGCTCGTCGCCGCGGCGCGGTCGTCGTCGTCCTCGGTGATGGCCTTGACGTCGACCAGGTACGACGCGCTCAGCTCCGGCGTGAGCTCGTCGGGCAGGTGCAGCGTGACCGCGCGCAGGTCGTCGCCCTCGACCGCGTCGCCGCTCGTCCCGTCGTCGACGAAGTCGAAGGTCGCGAGCGGCTGCAGGTCCTCGGAGAGGAGCGTCCCGCGCAGCGTGACGGACGGCACCGGGTCGCCGTCGACGCTGAGCCAGGCGTACAGCACGACCGGCTCGGGCGCCTCGAAGGCGAGGCGCGCGGGCTTCACGTGCAGCGTGGGCTCCTTGCCGTCGCGGCCCTTCGCCGTGACCGGCGTCACCTCGCGGTCGCGCACGATCGGGTCGAGCTCGGTCGGCCAGACCGGCTGCGACGAGCCCGGGTAGCGCGCGCGCCGGCGGTACTCGTCCGCCGCCTGCCGGGCGAACGACGCCGGCAGGTCCGCGAAGCTGCCCGCGGCGACGCTCGCTGGATCGGGGCCGAGCGCGTCGGGCGGGGCGCGCCGCTCCGGCGGCGTCTCGTCTGCGACGGCAGGCGCGGCTGCGGCAGGCTGCGCCGCCACGGCGGCGGGCTGCCGCTCGGGCGCGGCGAAGAGCGCGAGCAGCACGCCGAAAAGCGCCGCGACCAGCGCCAGCGCGGCGAGCGCACGCGGCCGCGACGCGAGCGTGCGCCTCACGCGCGTGACTCCCGCCGCCGGTCCGCGTCGCTCACCGTGTCGCCCGCGTCAGTACAGGATGCTCACCAGGCGCGCCGACGTCATCGAGCTCTGCACGACGGTGTTCGGCGCGCACGGCGAGCCGCTGCACAGCCAGATCCCGCCCGGCACCTGGCGGCGCGTGTCGGAGTCCGAGTCGTCGCGCTCGTCCGAGTGGCTCTCGTGCGCCGAGTCGAGGTTCAGGAAGCCCGACGACTCCTGCTTCGCGCTGTTGTTGCAGACGTTCGAGTTGTTGTAGCCGGTCGTCGCGCTGCCGCTGCAGGCGTACTGCGAGGCGTGCTGCACGATGCCGTCGTCCTCGCCGGCGAGGCAGGCGCTCGGCCCGAAGATCGCCTCGTAGCCGCCCGTCAAGTAGACGCTGCGCGCCGGCGAGTTCGAGTAGGTGCGGACCTGCACGTCGTCGGCGCTGCGCAGCCAGTAGGTCGCGGTGTCGCAGCTCTGGATGAACTGCGCGGCGAAGGAGCAGAAGACGTTGCCGCTGCCGCAGACGTAGTCCGCGCCCTGCGAGCCGCGATGCGCGCCGCCGAGCGTGATCGCGAGGCTCAGCCGCTGCGCCACCTGGTCGAACGGGCCGACGGCGTTGTAGTTCGGGTCGCTCGGGTCGTTGTTGCCGAGGATGTAGTCCATGATCGTGCCGCCCATGCTGTGCGCGATCACCCAGAACGTCCCGCCCGAAGCATAGGTCCGCGCGCAGCGGTTGCCGCCGCCGTCGGCGCCGCCGTTGGTCGCGTTGACGATCTCGTTCGCGACCTCGCCCGCGGCCTGGCTGCCCCACCAGGCGTTGGTCCCGTTGTAGCCGATCACGTAGTGCGAGGCGGCGAAGCTCTTGGTCGCGACGGCCACGAAGTCGCGGCTGCCGTTCTTCCAGTAGCTCCGCGCGGAGCTCCAGCTGGTGAACGTGTTGGTGTTGGTCTGCTTGCCGTGGACGAAGATCAGGCACGGCTGCGCGGCGGCGGTCGCGGCGAGCAGGAGGCTCGCGACGAAGGCGACGGCGAGGGCGGAGAAATGGAGCGACGGAAGGGGGCGGAGCCTCCGGACCATGGTTCCCTCCTGATGTCGTGCGGAGCGTGCGCCGCACCCCGGTACGACGCGCGTCCGAGCCTTCAGAGCGCGCCCCGACTACGCGAGAGCGACGACCGTGTCAACGGCGCGCGCTCAGGACGCCGATCCCGCCCACAGCGCGCGGTGCAGCCGCTGCTGCGCCGAGCGCAGCTCGAACACCGCCTCCAGGTAGCCGCGGCGCCCGTCGACCTCTTCTTGACGCGCTTCGAGCGCATGCAGGAGGAAGACGTCGTCGCGCGCGCCGGCCGCGTCGGCGCGCGCCACCGCGTCCACCTGCAGCGGCTCGAGACGCGTCCGGTAGAGCTCGACGTGCCGGCGGTAGAAGGCGATGTCGGCGAGGGCGTCGGCGATCTCGCGCCGCACCCGGCTCTCGAGCGCGCGCAGGCGCTTCTCGCGCCAGCGCAGCTGGAACTCGGCCTTGGCGATCTGCGCCTGGTTCTGGTCGAACACGGGCAGGCCCATCTGCAGCGCCGGCCCGCCGGAGTCAGCGGTGCCGAGGCCGCCCGTGTAGCCGGGACCGAGCTGGACGTCGCCGAGGACCGAGCGCCGCTCGAGCGCGACCTGGCGCTCGGCCGCCGCGACGTCGTGCCGTGCCGCGGCGACGTCGAGGCGTTGCTCGAGCGCGAACGCGACGGCGCCCGCGGTCGTCCATCCGTCCGGCGGCGGCGGCCCGAAGCGGTCGCCGAGCCCCGGCAGGCTCGTCGGGTCCTCGAGCCCGAGCACGCTCGCGAGCCGCAGGCGCGCGGACGCGAGCTCCTTCTCGGCGCGCGCGACCACCAGCTCCTGCTGCACGGCCTCGGCCTCCGTGCGCAGCATCGCGACGTCGTCGGGGTCGGAGCCGAGCTGCTTGCGCGTGCGTGCCGCCGTCTCGGCGCGGATGTCGCGGTTCGTCCGCTCCACGTCGAGGAGCGCCTCGCGGTAGAGGACCTCGTCGTACGCCTTCGCCGCGTCGCTCGCGGTCAGCACGACCGCCGCGGCGACGCGGCGGATCTTGGCGTCCATCTCGGCTTCGGCGACGTCGCGCCGCGCGGGCACGAGCCAGAGGTCCGAGACGAAGGCGAGCAGCGCGGCGGCGCTGTTCCCCGCGGACAGCGGCAGCGTCGGGACGGCGCTCAGCTGCGGGTTGGTCGGCAGCCCCGCCTGGACCAGGTCTGCCTGCGCGATGCCGACCTCCTCGAAGGTCGCCTGCAGGCTCGGGTTGCTCAGCAGCGCGACGCGGACGGCGGCCTCGCGCGTCATGCCGTCGGCGAGCAGCAGCCGCGCCTCCTCCGACGCGGCGCTCGCGTCCGCTTCCGAGCGCTGCCAGACGGGCGTCGCCCCGGTCGCGGGCCGGGCGAGGCCCTGCACGTGCTGCCAGCTCGCGGACGGGTCGACCGCGGCGCACGCGCTCGCGCACACGCCGAGCACGAGGATCCGGAGCGGGGCCGAGCGCAGCACGTCCGATTGGCGGCTGCGCGCGCCCGGCACTTTATCGCCGGCGCGGCTTGCCGCGCGGCGCGTTCCCGGCGAAGACGGAGCTTCACCCGTGCGATCGACGAGGTTCCCCATGGCGCCACCCCTCCGCAAGCACAGGATGCTCGACCTCTCGCGTCAGCTTCCCGGCCCGTTCTGCTCGACCATGCTCGCCGACCTCGGCATGGACGTGCTCGCCGTCGCCGCGCCCGGCGACCCGTTCGGCGTCGGCATCCCGTTCCTCGCGCGCAACAAACGCAGCCTGACGCTGAATCTCAAGAGCGACGAGGGTCGCGAGCTGCTCTACCGCCTGGTCGACGGCGCCGACGTGCTGCTCGAGGGCTTCCGCCCCGGCGTGACGAAGCGCCTCGGGATCGACTACGCGACCCTCGCCGCGCGCAACCCGCGCCTCGTCTACTGCTCGATCTCGGGCTACGGCCAGGACGGGCCGTACCGCGACAAGGTCGGGCACGACGTCAATTACCTCGGCTACGGCGGCGTGCTCGAGTTCATCGGCGAGCAGGGCCAGCCGCCCGTGATTCCCGGCGTGCAGATCGCCGACATCGGCGGCGGCTCGCTGATGGCGACGATCGGCATCCTGACCGCGCTGCTCGTGCGCGACCAGACCGGGCGCGGCCAGGCGATCGACATCGCGATGCTCGACGGCGTCGTCGCGTGGAACGTCTACCACATGCTGCTGCACCAGCTCGCCGGACGGCTGCCGGGCCGCGGCGCCGAGCAGCTCACCGGCCGGCACGCGTGCTACGCGGTCTACGAGACGCGCGACGGTCGATACTTGACGATCGGCGCCTACGAGGGCCACTTCTGGGCGACGCTCTGCCGGCACCTCGGCCGCGAGGAGTGGATCCCGGAGCAGTGGGCCGGGGACCCGAAGCGCGAGGAGATGCTGGCCTTCTTCCGCGCCGCGTTCCGCGAGAAGACGCTCGCCGAGTGGATGGCGGAGCTCGGCGGGCTCGACATCTGCGTCGGACCGGTCAGCACGCTCGACGAGGTGTACGCCGATCCGCAGGTGCGCCACCGCGGCATGATCGTCGAGATGGAGGGCCCCTTCGGCGTGCAGCGGATGCCCGCGAGCCCGATCCGGCTGTCGGACACGCCGCCGTCGCTGCGCACGCCGCCGCCCGCGTTCGGCGCGGACACCGACGCGGTGCTGACCGAGCTCGGCTGCGACGCGGCGGAGATCGCGCGCCTGCGCGGCGCCGGGGTGGTGTAGCGAGGCGCCTTCCCGGTCGCGGCGCTGGGTCGCGCGCCGCATCCCTGCTAGAGCGACGCCGTGCGCGGCGTGGCCAGGCGGATCGCGATCATCGGGATCGGATTCGCGGTCGCGGTCGGCGCGCTATGGCATCTGCTGCGCCCGCCGCACGTCGCCGTGCCGTCCGACTCGGTGTCGCTGCTCGACGTGACGATCGTCGATCCCGGGCAGTCGCGGCGCACCGTGCGCCAGCTGCAGGTGCGCCGCGGGCGCATCGTCGGCTTGGGCCAGGGCGGCTTCGCACCGCGGCCCGACCTCTACGACCCCGAGGCCGCGACGCACGACGTGAGCCGCTACGCCGGGGCGTTCGTCCTTCCCGGCCTGATCGACATGCACGTGCACCAGCCGCCCGACACGCCGTTCGGCGACGTCGAGCTCGCTTCGCTGCTGTTCCTCGTGCACGGCGTGACGTCGGTGCGCGACACGGGCAGCTTCGACGGCTCGATCTTCGAAACCCGCCGGGAGATCCGCGAGGGCGCCTTTCCCGGCCCGCGCATCTTCGCGTGCGGACCGATCCTCGACGGCGAGCCGCCGTTCTGGCCCGGCTCGCGCGTCGTGCGCGACGCCGGGGAGGCGCGTGCCGCGGTCGACGAGCTGGCGGCCGCCAAGGTCGACTGCATCAAGGTGTACGAGCGCGTCTCGGCGGAGACGCTCGCGGCGGTGCACGAGGCCGCCGCGCGGCACGGTCTGCCCGTGATCGGGCACGTCCCCGACGCCGTCCGCTTCAGCGACGCGCGCCTCGCCGACGTGCAGCACCTGACCGGGCTCGTCGATCGAGGCGAGGAGCTGACGCAGGAGCGGGTGCGGGCGATCGTCACGGCGTCGGCCGCGCTCGGCATCGCCCACACGCCGACGCTCGTCTTCCTCGAGCGCGTCTCTCAGCTCACCGACTATCGCCACGAGCTCGCCGATCCGGCGGCACGCCTGCTGCCGCGCTACTACCGCGAGGTCCTGTGGAACCCGGACCACGACGCACGCCTGCGCGGTCTGTCGCCTGCCGACCGGGGCGCGCTGCGCGAGTCGCTCGCGAGCGCAAAGCGCGTCGTGAAGGCGCTGCACGACGCGGGCGTCGAGATCCACGTCGGCACCGACGCGATGAACCCGTTCGTCGTCCCCGGCGCGAGCCTGCACGAGGAGATGTGGGAGCTGGTCGACGCCGGGCTCACGCCCGAGCAGGTGTGGATCGCCGCGACACGTACCGCGGGCAAGGCGCTCGACCAGCCGCTGCTCGGCACGATCCGGATGGGCGCGCCCGCCGACCTGCTGGTCTTCCGCGAGGACCCGACCCGTGACCTGAACGCGCTGCAGACGCTCGAGGCCGTGATCGCGGCGGGACGCCTCTACCCGCGCGAGACGCTGCAGGAGGGGGTCGCGCGCTGGAAGAGCCACTTCGACGACCCGGTGTACGACGCGCTCACGATGCGGCTCGCGCGCTGGCTGATCCCCGCCCCCGCCCCCGCCCGCTGACCGCGCGTGGCACCCCGAGCGCGCGTGCGCAGATGTGCGCCTCCGCGCGAGTAGAGACCGCGGCTCGAGCGGCATTCAGCAAAATTTACAATGACGGGAGAGCGACGGAGCCGTGCCGGGCCGAGACCACGCCTTGCCCTGTGGCGCGGTCCCAGTCAATCGCCCGAAAGCGAATCCGCCCGCGAAATTACGTATGGACGAGCGCTCGCCGCCCGGATATGGAGTTCGCCATTAAACCTGGTGGCGTCGGCCCCGATGCCATCCCTACACATCCGTAGCAGGAGGGACCTCATGAGGAAATCTGTTCTTGCCGTCGCGCTCGGCGCCTTGGCCGTCGTGTTGACGGCGGGCAGCGCCAGCGCCCAGTACGCGTACCCGAAGAAGGGCAACAAGTTCCAGTCGACGATGGTGACGGCGTACGCGGCGTGCGCCGCGAGCAACGACACCACGACGGGTGCGGTGCCGCTGCCGGCGTGCCATCCGGCCGTGCCGAACGACACGGTGTGCGGCTTCGACGTCACGAACCCGGCGAAGCCGCTGGGCCAGGGCCAGCTCCAGGGGGTGGTGACCGGCAAGGGCGCGACCGCCGACGTCAAGCTGCAGGTCAAGCTGCAGGGCCTGAACGCGGGCTGCATCGGCCAGACGCTGTGCATCGTGCCGTTCGTGCGGGCGTCGAGCCAGGGCTGCGCCAGCGGCGATCCGGGCGGCTGCACCGTGCTCGAGGCGCTGACCAATCCCTTCAACATCCCCGGCCCCGGCTGCGGCGTGGTCGACGCGAAGGGCAAGCTGCAGATCAAGACGACGGTCGACACGGCCTCTGGCGCGGACATCATCTCCGGCGGCAACAACCTGCAGCTCGACCTGTCGCGCACGGGCGTCCGGCGTACGACGGGCCCGTCGCTCCCGCCGGCCGGCAC
>JBFMAS010000150.1:11703-17912 GCA_040755575.1 Thermodesulfobacteriota bacterium | reverse complement strand
CGGCGCGCCGCCGTGGCGCAGCCCGAGCTCGAAGCCCCCGAACTGGGACGCCGCGCGCACGAAGCCCGCGACCACCGCGCGCCCCGACGGCGCGTGCACCAGGGCGGTGAAGAGCTCCGACGCGATCTCGCCCGCCGCGCCCCGCGGACGTGCGGTCGGGCTCGTCGTGATGCGGTCGAGGAAGCGCCAGCGCGGCCGCGGCAGGGCGGCGTCCGCGCCGAGACCGAGGAACGCCGACCAGCTCTGCCAGCCGTTGTGGATGGCGCGCACGTCGCGCGCGTCGCGGGTGCCTTCGGCACGCAGCGGCTCGATCGCGTCGAGGCGGACGCCGAGCCGGCGCGACGTCACGGTCGGCTCGACGCGCCAGCTCGCCTCGCCGCGCTCGAGCCGGACCGACCACTCGAGGTCGTCGTTCTCGCCGCGGACGAGGCCCTGGCCGCGCCCGAGCGGATCGATCGGCACCGCCGCGACGCGCGCGACGCCGTTCACGCGGTAGACGATGCGCAGCGAGTACGGCTGCAGCGCGAGCAGCTCGTTCATCGTCTCACCCCCTCACCGCGCGAACAGCGCCACCGCGGCGCCGACCGCGACCAGCGCCGAGCCCAGGAGCCAGGCCGGGTTGCGCTCGAGGCGCGGGCGTTGCGACACGTCGCGCACCCACTCCGCGTGGCCACCGACGCCGCCGCGGGTCGCGCGCGCGAGGCGCAGGGCGAGCACCACCTGGATCAGCACGCCGGCCGCGAGCAGCAGCAGGCCGAGCGGGTTGCCGCCGCGCCACACGCAGTAGAGCAGCAGCAGGACGCCGAGGAGCGGCAGCATCGCCTACGCCGCCGCCGCCACCGACGTCGCCACGCTGCCGATCGCCTGATCCAGCACGTCGACGATCTGGTCGATCTGCGCCGGCGTGACGACGAACGGCGGGCAGAGCGCGATCGCGTCGCTGCCCGCGCGCACGATCACGCCGCGCTCGAGCGCCGCCCGGCGGACCTGCCACGGCACCTTGTCCGCCTCGGCGAACGGCTCGCGGCGCGCGCGGTCGCGCACCAGGTCGATCGCGGCCATCAGGCCGATCGAGCGCACCTCGCCGACGATCGCATGGCGCTCGAGGCGCGCGAGCCGGCGGCGCAGGTAGCCGCCCAGCCTGCGGACGGCGGGGATCAGCCTCTCGCGCTCGATGATCTCCAGGTTCGCGAGCCCGGCGGCGCAGGCGACCGGGTGGCCGGAGTAGGTGAAGCCGTGGTGCAGCGTGAACTCCGGTCCGGCGTCGACCAGCGTCCGGTAGACGCGCTCGTGCAGGACGACGCCGCCGAGCGGCGCGTAGCCGCTGGTGACGCCCTTCGCGAACACCAGCATGTCCGGCACGGCCGTGCCGTGCTGCACGGCGAACGGCTTGCCGGTGCGCCCGAAGCCGGTGATGACCTCGTCGGCGACGAGCAGGATCTCGTGCCGGTCGCACACCGCGCGCAGGCGCTCGAGCCAGCCCGGCGGCGGCACGACCACGCCGCCGACGCCCTGCACGGGCTCGACGATGCAGGCGCCGATGCGCTCCGCGCCCTCGCGCGCCACCACGCGCTCGAGCTCGTTGGTGCAGTCGAGGTCACACTCGGGATAGCTCCGGCCGAGCTCGCAGCGGTAGCAGTAGGGGCGCGCCATCCGCAGCACGTCGGGCAGCATCGGCTCGTAGTGGCGGTGGAAGGCCTCGAGCCCGGTGAGGCTCGCCGCACCCGTCGACGAGCCGTGGTAGGCGCGCGACAGCGCCACGATCTTGATCTTGTCGGGCCGCCCGCGGAGCCGCCAGTGGACGCGCGTCAGGCGGATGACGCTCTCGTTCGACTCCGAGCCGCCCGAGGTGAAGACGACGTGCTCGAGCCCGGGCGGCGCGAGGCGCGCGATGCGGGCGGCGAGCGCGATCGCCGGCTCGCTCGAGAAGCCGAGGAGCGTCGGCGCGTACTCGAGCGTGCTCGCCTGCTTTGCCATGGCGCGCCCGATCTCGGCACGCCCGTGCCCGACGTTGACGTTCCACAGCGACGCCACCGCGTCGAGGTAGCGCCGTCCCTCGGCGTCCCACACCCAGACGCCGCGCCCCTTCACCAGGCGCAGCGTGCCGTCGCGCTCGGCCACCGCGGGCGAGCCGAAGCCGTGCACCAGGTGCGCCCGGTCGAGGCGGTCGAGGTCGTCCCGTCGCATGTCGCGTTCTCCTCGAGGCCGTCCTAGCACAGGCCCGTCCGCGGTTCGTGCTAAAGGACCGGCCGCGGACGATCGAAGTGCGAAACGTGAAGCAGAGCGTCGGTGCAGCAGCAGCGCGCGACGAGGCCGCGCCGGTCGAGCGCGCGGCGGCGCCGCAGCGCGCCGTGGGCATGGCGATCCTGGTCGCGGCGCTCGGCTACTTCGTCGACATCTACGACCTGATCCTGTTCAGCATCGTCCGCGTCGCGAGCCTCCGGAGCCTCGGCGTGCCGGACGCGGAGCTGCTCGACACCGGCGTCCTGCTGCTCAACATGCAGATGGGCGGCATGCTGGTCGGCGGCGTGCTGTGGGGCGTGCTGGGCGACAAGCGCGGCCGGCTGTCGGTGCTGTTCGGCTCGATCTTCCTCTACTCGGTCGCGAACGTCGCCAACGGCTTCGTGCACGACGTGCCGACCTACGCAGCGCTGCGCCTCGTCGCCGGCATCGGCCTCGCGGGCGAGCTCGGCGCGGGCGTGACGCTGGTCAGCGAGCTCATGGGCCGCGAGTCGCGCGGCTACGGCACGACGATCATCGCGACCATCGGCATCTGCGGCGCGGTCGTCGCGGCGCTGGTCGGCGACCTGTTCGACTGGCGCACCGCGTACTTCGTCGGCGGCGGGCTCGGCATCCTGCTCCTGCTGCTGCGGGTCGGCGTCTACGAGTCCGGGATGTTCGAGCAGGTGAAGCAGCAGAACGTGCGCCGCGGCAGCTTCCTGTCGCTGTTCGCGACGCGCGAGCGCACGCGGCGCTACCTGTGCGTCATCCTGATCGGCGTGCCGATCTGGTACGTGGTCGGCATCCTGGTGACGTTCTCGCCCGAGTTCGGGCGCGCGATGGGGATGAGCGAGGTGCCGTCGGCCGGGCGGGCGGTGATGTTCGCCTACATCGGCCTCGCGCTCGGCGACCTGACGAGCGGGGCGGCGAGCCAGGTGCTGCGCAGCCGCAAGCGGATCGTGCGCGCGTTCCTGACACTGACGGCGATCGGCGTCGGCGTCTACTTCACGGTGGCGGCGAGCTCGCTCGTGGCGTTCTACGCCGTTTGCGGCGCGCTCGGCTTCGCGACCGGGTACTGGGCGGTGTTCGTCACCATCGCGTCGGAGCAGTTCGGCACCAACGTCCGCGCGACCGCGACGACCAGCGTGCCGAACTTCGTCCGCGGCGCGGTGGTGCTGCTGACGTCGGCGTTCCAGGCGCTCACGCCTGGCCTCGGCGTCGTCGGCAGCGGGCTCGCGGTCGGCGCGGTCGCGATCGCGGTCGCGTTCGCGAGCCTCGCGCTGCTCGACGAGACCTTCGCCCGGGACCTCGACTTCGTCGAGCACTGAGGGCCGCCCGAACGGCGGAGCACCTCGCGATCCGCCGGCGCCTACTGCAGCCCGACGTCCCTGCGCCCGAGGCGCGTGCAGCCCTCACGCGAGCAGCTCAGGATGGTCGGGAAGCCGCTGTACAGCCCCTGGAACTCGCGCTTCTTCGCGAAGTAGTACGGCAGGTCGCGGCCGGCGAGCTTGGCCGGCTGCCTGAGGTGCTTGCCCTCGCGCATGCCGGCCGCGTTCTCGTCGTCGAAGAACAGGATCATGTCGACCTTGCCTCGCGCCGACGGGTTCGCCGCGAGCTGGTCGATCATGCGCGCGCAGTGCGGGCACCAGCTCGCCATGACGACGATCGTCACCGCGTCCTTGCTCGACAGCGTCGTGCTCTCGACCCACTCGCCGGGCGCGTAGTTGTCGCCCGCCCTGCGGAACGGCGCGACGTGGAACGGGTTCGGGCCGCCGTAGCCGACCAGCGCCGGGTAGGCGGCGATGCACGCGGCAACCAGCCAGGCATGGATCCGGGACATCGTCCGGCTTGTCGTCCGCGAGCGAGCGAATCTTGAGCTCGATGCGGCCGCCCGCGCGCGCTCGAGCCGCTCGCCATGGCGTGTGCGGCGTCCGCGACGGACTCCGCCGTCGCCCGCCGCGTCCCCACCTCGCGCCCCGCGCGCCGGGGCCCGACCCCGGACGCGCCGGTCGGGAGGTCAAGAGCTACGGCTTGCCTGCGGTACGTCTTGCTCGACGTTGACCTTGGTCCAGCTCGTGTCGGGATCGAAGCTCTTCATGGCGCGGGCGACCTTCGCCGTGTCGGGGCCCAGGTCCTTCTGGAACACCGTCCCGTCGTGATTGACGACGAACGTCATCACGCCCGAATTCGCGTAGTCCGCGGGATAGGCGACGAGGGCGAAGCCGCCGATCATCTTGTCCCGCACGACGTAGTCGTAGGCGCCGCCGCGCGCATGAGGTCCCTGCGCGGTCAGGACGCGGTAGTAGTAGCCGTGGTACGGGATCGGCTGGTCGCTCTTCTTCTCGTAGCCCTCGGCGCGCGCGCTGGCGAAGAGCTCGCCGAGCGGGCTCGGCGGCTCGCCGTCGGCCGTCGGCCAGTAGAGCCCGTCGCGCTTCCCGGGCGTGCTCGCGATGCGCTGCGCATACGCGGGAAGGGGATCACCCTGCGGGTTGCGATCGTGGTACTCGCGCTGCGCGTCGACGTACGCGAGGCACGTCTGGATCGTCGACAGCTCGTTCCTGCCGATGCGGCGATCGAGCAGCTCCTCCTCGCCCGCTTCGGTGTCGAAGCGCCAGCCGTCGACGGTGTCGACCACGGGGATGGGCAGCGGCCAGCGGTCCTTGCCGGTGTGCAGCACCATCGTGTCGTCGGGGCCGGGGACGATCTCGTGCGCCTCGTCGTACGACTCGACGAAGCGGGCGAGCATCGCCTCGTCTTCGACGGGATCTCCCGAGCTCACGATGTCGTCGGCGTCAGGCCCGAGGATCGCGAGCATCGCCTGCGTGTCCTTCGCCCGGGCGGCGCTCACGATGGCGGCGAAGGCGTCCTCGGGTGTGGGGAAGGTCTTCTGCGCCGGCTCGGCGGCTTCGGCCCGGCTCGTGAAGAGCAGCGAGCAGACGACGGTGGTCAGGGCGACACCTCGCAAACGATCGATCGCGTAGCTCACGGTTCGCCTCCTCTCAGCGCCTGCCGCCGCGGCCGCCGCCGCCTCTCCCGCCGCCGCGGCCGCCGCCGCCGCTCGACCGCTGGTAGCCGCCGCCGCCCGAGCGTCCGCCGCCGCTCCACGAGCTCGCGCGCTCGCGGCTCGCGCGCCCGCGATCCGCTTCTCGCCGCACCTCCGAGCCGCGCCCCGCGCCCGAGAAGGCGCTCGACTGACGCGTCGCCGTGCGCCCGTCGGCGCCGCCGGCGCGCTGGCGGTCGCCGCCACCCCGTGCCTGGCCGACCCGGTCGCCCTGCCCTCCCTTGAAGCGATCCGCATCTCCGCGAGCGATGTCCTGACGCCCGCGCTCCGCGCGACCGCGGAACTGCTCGCGTGCCTGCGTCTGCTGTCGGCTCGCCCCGCCGTAGCGCTCCCGGCTCGCCTGGTCACGGTACTGCGCGCCGCGCCGATGCTCGGGGTCGTGCGACCAGTTGTTGTCACGCACCGACGTCCTGTTGAACTCGTTGTAGCGGTTGACGTCGATGTCGACGTCGCCGCCGCCCCAGTTGCAGTCGCCCCACAGCGCGGAGCCCACCGCCATGCCGACGCCGAACGAGACGATCGATGCCGCGGCCGCATAGCCCGGCGGGTAGTAGTAGTAGGGCGGGTACGAGGGATAGGGCCACGCGCCGTACACCACGGTCGGGTTGTAGGTCGGGACGTACACGACCTCGGGGCTCGCAGGCTGGATCACGATCGTCTGCGGCTGGCTGCCCGACGGCTGCTGCTCGACGACGACCGTCTGCCGATCGTTGCTCTCCAGGTTGCCCTCGGCCTGCGCCTTCTGTCGCAGCACCTGGACGGCGTCCAGCACGTCCTTCTGCTGCGCCAGGAAGGCGTCGCCGAGCTGCGTCGTCCAGTCGAGCTTCTCGTCCATCATCTGCAGCACCTGCGGGAACGCCGTGAGTGACTTGACGCTCGGGTCCCACTTCTGCTGCTGCATGGCGTCCTCGAGCGCCTTGCCCGTCAC
>JBFMAS010000150.1:0-11603 GCA_040755575.1 Thermodesulfobacteriota bacterium | reverse complement strand
ATGCTCGGCGTGCCGGAAGCAGACCGCCTGTGGCTGCGCCGCAGCATGGACGCGTCGCTCGAGCGCTCGCGGGACACGCCGGTCATCCCGCAGCACGCGCTCGAGGCCATGGTCGCCATGCAGGACTACTGGGACAGGCTCGTCGCCGAGCTGCGGCGCAAGCCGAACGACGGCCTCATCAGCGCGCTGCTCGAAGCCGAGATCGAGACCGACGAGGGCGGCAGGACGCGGCTCACGGACGGCGAGGTGGTCGGCTTCTGCACGCTGATCGGCGCGGCGGGCAACGAGACCGTGACCAAGCTGCTCGCCAACGCGGCCGTGCTGTTCGCGCGGCACCCCGACGAGTACGTCAAGATCCTCGACGACCCGGCGCGCATCCCGAACGCGGTCGAGGAGGTGCTGCGCTACACGTCGCCGTCGCAGTACCAGGGCCGTACCGTGACGCGCGACGTCTGTTGGTACGGCACGCGCGTGCCCGCAGGCGCGCGCATCTTGCTGCTCACGGGCTCGGCGAACCGCGACGAGCGCGAGTTCCCGGACGCCGACCGCTTCGACGTCGAGCGCAGGATCGCGATCGCGCTCGGCTTCGGCCAGGGGGTCCACTTCTGCCTGGGCGCGTCGCTCGCGCGGCTCGAGAGCCGGGTCGCGCTCGAGGAGTTCAGCCGCCGCTTCCCGCGCTACACGGTCGACGAGCCGCGCTGCGTGCGCGTGCACATGAGCAACGTGCACGGCTACGAGAGCGTGCCGTTCGAAGCGGCCTGACGCGGTCCGGCTCGACGCTCGCCGCGGCGCTGGTCAGCGCGCCGCGCGGCGCATGAGCAGCACGCCCGCGACGTCGGTCGAGAAGCCGTATCTTTCGTAGAACGGCACCATCTCGGGCCGGCAGTAGAGCTCGACGTGTGCCACGCCGGCGACGTCCGGGTGCGCGAGGACCGCATCCATCAGGCGGCGCCCGAGCTGCTCGCCGCGGCGCTCGGGCGCGACGATGACGTCGAGCACCAGCGCCTTGAAGACGCCGTCGGTCAGCACGCGCGCGAACGCGAGCAGCCGACCGGTCGCATGGTCGCAGATGGCGACCACGACGTCGGAGCCCTCGACGGCGCGCCGCGTCTCGTCGAGCGTGCGGCCGCGCGTCCACCACTCGTTCTGGTAGAGCGCGTGCAGCTCGGCGAGGTGGCGCTCGCTCGGCGTCGCGGGGAAGCTGTAGGCCGCCTCGTCCATCGTCGGCTGCGCGCGCGTCAGCGCGCGGCCCGCGCAGTATCGTTCAGGCTCCAGTCGTAGTCCAGGTACGCGATCCCCGCGTCGTCGAGCTGCGCGATCCGCGCCGCGACGTCGGGCGGCGCGTGCGTGCGCACGAACGTCGCGACGCCGCCCGCGGGCGCGAAGTCGTCCGCGAACCACTTGAAGATCGACGATACCCGCCCGCTCCTGCCGTCCTCGCCGGGAACGAGCCCCTTGCCCGGGTTGCCGAGGAAGGCGCGCGTCTGCTCGTCGAGCTGCGCGTGCAAGCGCTCGGCGACGTAGGGCTCGGCACGCAGGTCGGGGCACGACAGCGAGGCGCAGACGATGGCGAAGTGCACGCGCGGCTCGCGGAGCTGCTTGCGTAGGATGTCGTGCTCGATCTCGTCGAGCGTCATCTCGCGTCCGGCGACGGTGCCGACCTTCCGCTTCCAGATCGGCGACAGGAAGCTGCCCGCGTCCTTGATCGAGGCGATCGGGTAGCGATCGACGACCGTCTTGATGGTCAGCAGGTTGTAGGCGTTGGCCCAGAACGCGAAGCGCTCGGCGTCGCCGCGCAGAGCGTCCGGCTGCGCGCTCGCGAGGTCGCGCAGCGCCGCCGGGTAGTCCGGGTCGGTCGCGAGCGCGCGGTAGTCGACGAGGGTCGAGCGGACGCCGTCGACCGTGCCCGGCCGAACGTGCCTCTCGAGCACGCGCCCGTACGCCGTGTCGTCGGCCGCGAGCGCCACGCGCGCCACCATACACGCACCAAGCCCGAACGCGAACGCGAACGCGCGCAGCGGGGAGGCGAACGAGGCCATCGCCCGTTCGACGCCGCCGGGCGCGATCGGTTGCACGACGCCCCTACGGCCCCGCGAGCGCGGCGCGCGCGAACGCGACCCAGCCCGCGATGAACGACAGCCCGCCGATCGGCGTGACCGCGCCGAGCCAGCGCTGTCCCGTCAGCACGAGCACGTAGAGGCTGCCGCTGAAGATCGCGACGCCCGCGAGGAACAGCCACGCGGTCAGCACGAGCCCGCCGGACGCCTGCACGACGGCGCCGCCGGCCGACGCGCGTCCGGCGAACAGCCCGACCAGGACGAGCGCCAGCGCGTGGTAGAAGTGGTAGCGCACCCCGATCTCGAACACGGCGAGCTGCTCGGCGGCGACGCGCCCCGCGAGGCCGTGTGCGCCGAAGGCGCCGATCGCGACCGCGAGCCCGCCCAGGATCGCGCCCGTCGCGACGATTCCGTTCGCCGTCACCGCTGCTCCCTCCTCCTCAGGAGTTCGTGAAGCGCGGCTTGCGCTTCTCGACGAACGCCCGCACGCCTTCCTGCGCGTCGGCCGACTTCGACAGCACCGTCTGCGCGAGCGCTTCCAGATCGAGCAGCTCGGACAGCGTCTGCTCGGCACCGTGGTAGACGGTCAGCTTCGACAGCGCGAGCGGTCCGGCGGGATTGCGTGCGATGCGCGCCACCAGCTCGTCGACCTTCGCTGCGAACTCGTCGTCCGCGAAGACCCGGTTCACGAGCCCGAGCCGCGCCGCCTCGTCGGCCGACAGCACCTCGCCCGTCCACAGGAGCTCGAGCGCGCGCGCCGTGCCGACGAGCCGGGGCAGGAAGTACGCCCCACCGAAGTCCGGCTGCATGCCGACGCGCAGGAACGGCACGGCGAAGCTGGCCGACGCCGTGGCGACGCGGAGGTCGCAGGCGAGCGCGATCACGCAGCCCGCGCCGATCGCGGCGCCGTTCACCGCGGCGACGATCGGCTTCGGCGTGTCGCGAAAGCGCTGGATCGCGCGCGTCATGCGCAAGAGCTCGCGCGAGCGGCGCACCGGCGACTGCTCGAGGCGCTCGCCCATCGTCTTGAGATCGCCGCCCGAGCAGAACGTGCCGTTCGCGCCGGTGACGACGAAGACACGCACGTCCGGGTCGGCCGCGCCGGCGTCGAGGTGCTCCTCGAAGGCGCGCCAGTCGGGCGGCATGACCGCGTTGCGCCTGTCCGGACGGTCGAGCGTCAGCGTCGCGACGCCGCCCGTGCCCACCTCGTAGCGGACGCCGGACATCAGCTGAGGAGCAAGCCGACGTCGGGGCCGCCGCGCAGCGTGTGCCCGCCGTCGACCGACAGCACCTGGCCGGTGATCCAGGCGGCGCGGTCGCTCGCGAGGAACAGGATCGCGTCCGCGACCTCGTCGACCACGCCGAGGCGGCCGAGCGGCATCTTGGTCTCGTAGTCGTGCCGGACCTTCTCGTGGTCGGCGAGGATGCGCGACAGGTCGGTCGGCACGAGGCCGGGGCGGATGGCGTTCACGCGGATGCGGTGCGGGCCGAGCTCGTCCGCTGCGCAGCGCGTGAGCATCTCGAGCCCCGCTTTCGACACGCAGTACGCGCTCATCAGGCGGTGCGTCAGCTTGCCCGCGATCGACGACACGTTGACGATCGCGCCGCCGTGCCCGCCCTGGATCATCGCCGCCGCCTCGTGCTTGACGCAGTACATCGCGCCGTCGAGGTTCGTCCTGAGCGTCATCGCCCAGTCCTCGGCGTTCTGCTCGACGACGCTCGCGATGAAGCCGGTGCCGGCGGCGTTGACCGCGACGTCGAGCCGGCCGAAGCGATCGGTCACGGCGGCGACGACGCGCTGCACGTCGTCCTCGCTGCCGACGTCGCCCGCGACGGCCCACGAGCGCTGCGACCCGAGCTCGTTCACCGCGCGGGCGAGCCTCGAGCCGTCGCGGCCCATCAGCACGACGGTGGCACCCGCCCGCACGAGCGAGCGGGCAGCGCCGAGGCCGATGCCGCTGCCGCCGCCGGTGACCAGTGCGACCCTGCCCTCGAATTCTGGCATCGAAAGTCTCCCGCGAGGCACGCGGCGCTTGCCCGCATGCCGAGGCCCATCGGAGCAGCGCGGCCGGGAGGGCGCAAGCCCCTCCGGCGAGCAGCGCACGCGGGCAAGGTCGGACTAGATGAATTCGGCGAGCGGCGCGAGCTTCTCGACCCACTCGTCGGGGAGCAACGTCAGCTCGCCGCCGAACTGCTTGCAGTACATGACGATCTTCGCCGTCTCCTCGAGGTTCATGGCGCGCGTCGCCGCCTCGCGCAGCGTCTTGCCGACGGTCATCAGGCCGTGGTTCTGCAGGAAGCAGCCGCGGCTCTTCTGCATCGCCACCTCGACGGCGTCGGCGAGCTCCTTCGAGCCCGGCATGAACCACGGCACGAGCTGCGTGTCGCGCAGGAAGACCGCGTCGGTGTTGATCGGAGGAAACGGCAGCCCGACGATCCCCATCGCGGTCGCGATCGGCGCGTGCGTGTGCAGCGCGCCGGTGGAATCGGGACGCGCACGGTAGCTCGAGAAGTGCATCTGCCACTCGACCGACGGGTTGCGCTCGCCCTCGGCCACCGAGCCGTCTGCGCGGATGCGCACGAGATCGGTCTCGCGCAGGTTGCCCTTGTAGAGCCGGCTCGGCGTGATCCAGATGGTCTCGTCGTCGGACGACTTCGACGACACGTTGCCGCCGGTCGCGGTGAGCAGGCCGAGGGAGAACATCTCGTTGGTGATCTGCACGACCAGCTCCCTGGCCTCGGCGTCGGTCCTCATGTGCTCCGGTCCCCTCAGGTTCGGTCTAGAGTTTCCGCTCGCGCCGGCGGCGTCAACCCCCGGCGGCGGCCCGCTGCAGCGCCCCGGCGGAGGCCTCGATCGGGTTGCTCTCGATGCGCGCGGGGGTCGCCTCGAGACGCGGCTCGCACGTCGCCAGCACGACGCGCGCGCGCACCGGCCGACCTTCGCCGGGTGCGCCCGGGTCGTCCGCTCGCACCGACGTGATGCGCACCACGTCGGCGCCCTGCCCTTCCGCGTCGTCGAGCGTGATGCAGCCGTCGGACGACGGCGTCCTGCCGGCGGTGCTCTCGAGGCGCAGCCGCGCGACGTCGCGACCGTCCTCGCTCTCGAGGAGTGCGCTCGTAGAGATGCGCAGCGGCCGCAGCGTGATCGCGTGCAGGCTCGTCTCCATGCCGACGAGGTCGTCGTAGCGGTCGTAGTCGGTGCGCGCGATGACGCGCGCGTTGCCGTTCGAGAGGTTCTGCCCGACCTTGGACGTCGCCTCCTCCCAGAAGCGCGGCTTGCCGGTGTCGACGTGTACGAAGCCGCCCTTCGCGTAGTAGCCTGCGCCGCAGCACTCGCGGGCGCGCAGGCGGTCCCACAGCGCACGCTGGTCGACGCCCTCGAAGCGCAGGTCGGCGGCGAGCCCTTCGGTGTGCATCGAGGCGCGCGCGGCCTGGCCGCCCCGTGCGATCACGGCGTTGTTGTAGCCCTCGCTGCGGTAGCCCGAGACGAGGAAGAGCGTCCGCGGCTTCTCGCGGTCCTCGAGGAAGTCGATGAGCTCGACCAGACGAAGCGCGACCCGCGTGCGCTCGTCGTCGCCGCGCGAGCGGAAGAGCGCGTCGATCTTGCGGAGCGCATCGGCGGAGTAGCTGCCGTCCGCCTCGCGGTACGTGACGCGGACCTTCTCGCGGGTGTGCGCGTTCTCGATCTCGAGGACGCCGTCGCCGGTGAGGAAGAAGCGCGACGAGGGTGCCGCGCGCGGGGGCGCCCCCGGCTCGTCGGCTGCGGCGAGCCGGGCTGCCGCGACACCGAGCACCGCGAGGAGGACCGTCGCGCCGCACCCGAGCAGGAGCGCGGTGCGGGCCGGCACGAGCCGCCGTTTGCCGTGAGCGAGGAAGGACACGGGCGGGTCGTAGCGCAGCGCGCGCGTCCGAGTCGAGGCCGGACGGCGCTGCCGGAGCACGCGCGCGCGTGCTATCCTCGGCTCGTGCGCTCCTGCGATCTCTGCGAAGCATCGCTCATCGCGCGGGCCGCCTTCCTCGGCGAGCGGTCGGACCGCCGCGTGTGGCTCTGCGCCGGCTGCCACGAGCGCTTCTCCGAGCACGACCTCGGCCCCGACGAGCTGCTGGCGCTCGTGCGCCGCGCGGCACGCCGCGCCGGCAAGTGCGACTGGTGCGCCGAGGCGCCGCCGGCGGCGCAGGTCCGCGTGCCCGGCCCCGACGGGCGGCTGTTCGCGTTCCAGCTCTGCTCGTCCTGCGCCCGCGACGCGCACCAGAACGCGGCGGGTCAGGTGCTGCACGGACAGGCCGCGCTCGAGGGCGACGTGACGATCGATGCGCGCTACGAGAAGGCTCTCGACGTCGCGCGGCGGCGCAAGGCGCTGCGCCGGGTGAAGTAGCAGGGCGCCCGGCCGCGCGCGCCGCTACTCGCGCACGACGTCCACGACGTTGCCCGTCGGCGCGATGCCGCCGGCCTTCTTCTGCGCGACCGGCGCGCAGCCGTCGGTCAGCACGCCGCTCACGACGTTGTCCGTGGCGCCGTCGAAGCGGAAGCACGTCTTCGCGTCGCGGACCGCGCCGCGGCGCACCAGGTTCTCGCGGGGTCCCTTCCAGCCGCGCTCCTCGTCCTCGTAGGCCTGGAACAGGAAGCCCGCCTTCCGCAGGACGTTGCCTTCGAACACGTTCCGGTCGGATTCGCCGCGGAGCTGGATCGGGCGGTCGTCGACCTCGTTGCCCGCGAACACGTTGCCCGCCGAGTGCTTGACGTACATCGCCGCCGAGCCGCCGCCCGCGAGGCGGTTCGCCGCGACCAGGCAGCCACGGACGTCGAGCAGGTAGAGGTTCTCCTTGCCGCTGCCCGCGATCTCGTTGTCGACGAGCACGTTGTGATCGGCCGCCGTGCCGACGTGGACGCCCTCGTCGCCGCTGTCGAGCACGGCGTTGCCGAGCAGCAGGTTGCCCGTCGTCGCGACGGCGAGCTCGATGCCGTAGCGCGCGTTGCCCACGACGTCGTTGTAGGCGATCAGGTGCCCGCCGCCTGCGCGCAGCCGGATGCCGGTGCGAAAGCCCGACACGGTGCAGTCGCGGACGACCGAGCGCTCCCCCTCGACGACGACGCCCTCACCGTCGCCGTCGCCGACGATCGCGTGTCCGTCGCAGTCGAGCACGGCATGATCCTTGACGCGCAACCCCGTCGCGCACCCGAGGAGATCGCCCTCGAGCATCGCGACGCCGCGCACCGCGTCGCCGCATGCACAGGCGACCGCGCCACCGCACTCCTTCGCCGCCGCGCTCGCCGGCACGACGAGCGCCGCGGCCACCGCCGCGCGCGCGAGCAGCGCGCGCCATTCGCAGAAGTCCATCGCACGACCCCCTCCGACCCGCCTGCTCGGAGTACGACCGTCGAGGCCTTCGACTTGAGCGCGGCGCACGACGCCCTTGACCGGCGCCGCCCTCGACGCGATACGACCGGACATGGATCTGACGTACGCGAAGGAAGACGAGGAGTTCCGCCGTGAGCTGAGAGCGTGGTTGCGCAAGCATCTGCCCAAGCGCGGCGGCGACGTGGACGGCGGCGAGGACCTGAGCTACGGCGACCCGCGCCGCGTGCAGGCCGCCAAGACCTGGCAGCGTACGCTCTACAAGGCCGGCTACGTCGCGATCGGCTGGCCGAAGGAGCACGGCGGCCAGGGCGCGAGCATCGTGCGTCAGACGATCCTCAACGAGGAGCTGATCCTGCACCGCGCGCCGACGCTGATCGGCATGATGGGCATCCAGATGGTCGGCCCGACGCTGATCCACCACGGCACCGAGGAGCAGAAGAAGCGCTATCTGCCGAAGATCCTCCCGGCGGACGAGATCTGGTGCCAGGGCTACTCCGAGCCGGGCTCGGGCTCCGACCTGGCGTCGCTCAAGACGTGCGCCGAGATCGACGGCGACTACTTCGTCATCAACGGCCAGAAGGTGTGGACCAGCGCCGCGCAGCTCGCGGACTGGATGTTCTGCCTGGTGCGTACGGACCCCAACGCGCCCAAGCACAAGGGCATCTCCTACGTCCTGATCGACATGAAGACACCCGGCATCACCGTGCGTCCGCTCGTGCAGATGACGGGCGAGCCGGGCTTCAACGAGGTGTTCTTCAACGACGTGCGCGTGCCGCGCACCAACCTGGTCGGCAACCTGAACGAGGGCTGGCTGGTCGCGAACTCGACGCTGCACCACGAGCGCAACATGCTCGCGAGCACGACGCGCACCCAGCAGCTCATGGCCGACCTGGTCGAGCTCGCGCAGCGGCGCTCGCGCAACGGCGCGAAGGCGTCACGCGACCCGGTGCTGCGCCAGCGGCTGGCCGAGCTGCAGATCCGGGTCGAGTCGATGAAGTACCACTCGCTGAAGCAGCTGTCGGACGGCATCCACGGGCGCTCCCCGGGCATCGGCGCGTCGATCAACAAGCTCGTCACGACCGAGCTCAACCACGACATCTGCGCCGCCGCGCTCGACGTGCTCGGCAGCTACGGGCCCCTCGCGAAGGGCTCCCCGCACGTCGAGCACCGTGGCACGTGGCCGAAGGACCACATGTTCACGCTCGGCATGATCATCGGCGGCGGCACGTCGCAGATCCAGAAGAACATCATCGCCGAGCGCGGCCTCGGCATGCCGAAGGGCGCCTGAGCGATGGACTTTGGCTTGACGGAGGACCAGGAGCTGCTCGCCCGCAGCGCGCGCGAGTTCCTCGCCAGCGAGGCGAGCACCACGACGGTGCGCCGGATCATCGAGGACACGCACGCCTTCTCGCCGGAGCTGTTCCGCAAGATGGTCGCGCAGGGCTGGACGGGCCTGCTGGTCCCCGAGGCGTACGGCGGCCTCGGCCTCGGCATGCTCGACGCGGCCGTGCTGCTGACGGAGCTGGGTCGCGGCGTCACGCCGGCGCCGATGCTCTCCTCGGCGGTGCTCGCGACGACGCTGCTCTGCTCGGCCGCGTCGTCGGCGCAGAAGAAGGAGTGGCTGCCCCGCCTCGCGTCCGGTGAGGTGCTCGCGACCGTGGCGTGGCTCGAGGAGGGCGACCGTCTCGACCCGGCCGGCGTCGCGCTCCGGCCGCGCCGCGTGCGCGGCGGCTTCCGCCTCGCGGGCGCGAAGCTGTTCGTCATGGACGCGGCGATCGCGCACGTGCTGCTGGTCGCGGCGCGTACCGGACCGGGCTCGGGAGAAGCGGGCATCAGCCTGCTGCTGGTGCCGCGCGACACGCCCGGCATCACGGTGACGCCGCTGCCCACGGTGGATCCGACCCGCCGGATCTACGAGGTGGTGTTCGACGACGTCACGGTGCCGCCCGAGCGCGTCGTCGGCGGCGAGGGCAAGGCGTGGAAGCACCTCGCACGCCTGCTCGACACGGCGTGCGTCGCGATCGCCGCGGAGAGCCAGGGCGGGGCCGAGCGTGCGCTCGAGATGGCGGTCGAGTACGCCAAGGTGCGCGAGCAGTTCGGGCGGCCGATCGGCAGCTTCCAGGCCGTCAAGCATATGGCGGCCGAGTGCTTCAGCGAGATCGAGCCGTCGCGCTCGCTGCTCTGGTACGCGGCCTGGGCGCAGCAGGGCAACCCGCGCGACGCCTCGCGTGCCGCCGCGATGGCCAAGGCCCGGCTCGGCGACGTCTACTCGCGCACCACCGACACCGCGGTCCAGATGCACGGCGGCATCGGCTTCACGTGGGAGCACGACATCCACTTCTGGTTCAAGCGCGCGCGCTGCAACGAGGTGGCGTTCGGCAATCCGAGCTGGCATCGCGAGCGGGTTGCAGCGCTGTCGGGCTGGTGAGGCGATGAGGCTCGCGCACGCGACCTGGGTGCCGTCGGGCGACGGTCCGCATCCGACCATCTTCGCCCTGCACGGCTTCGGCTCGAACGCGTTCGACCTGCTCGGTCTCGCGCCGCATCTGCTGGGAGGCCGGGCCCTGGTGATCGCGCCGCAGGGCCCGGAGGACGTCGCGCTCGACGTGCCGGGCGGCGCGCGCGTGATGGGGCACGGCTGGTTCCCGCTCACGCTGACCAGCCCGCCGACGCCGCTCGCGGTCGCGCAGGCGATCATGGCGGCGCGCGAGTTCGTCGAGCAGGCGAGCGACCGCTATCCGATCGACCGCGGCCGCACCGTGGCGCTCGGCTTCAGCCAGGGCGGCGTGATCGCCTACGCGCTCGCGCTCGCCGACCCGCAGCGCTTCCGCGCGCTGGTCGCGCTCAGCAGCTGGCTGCCCGACGACCTCGCGCGCGGCCTGCCGAGCGCCGACCGCTCGCGGCTCGCCGCCTGGGTGCAGCACGGCACGCGCGACGAGGTGATCACCGCGGGCCGCGGACGCGACTCCGTCGCGAAGCTGGGCGAGCTGGGCGTGCAGCAGGTGGCGCACCGCGAGTACGACATGGCGCACGAGGTGAGCGCCGAGAGCCTGACCGATCTCGACGCCTGGCTGCGCGCGCAGCTCGGCTGACGCCCGGCCGCGAAGCTCACCGACCGCGGACGGCGGCGCCGCCGAGCGCGCCGACGCGACGGACGCGTGGCGCTGCCCGGCGGCGCGTCGCGTCTCAGAACGCCTTCGTGCTCTCCTTGGTCGCCTGCCGGTAGAACATGGTGGTGAACCACCAGCCCACGGCGACCATGATCACGGTCCAGATCCAGCCCGGGATCCCGGCGAGCAGCGCGAACTGCGTCGTGTGGCTGTCGATCATCATCCACACGAGGGGCACCGACAGGAAGGTGTTGTGCCGCGAGCGCATGCCGGCGACGGCGACCAGGTTGGCGTCGGGTGGCGTACCGGCCTTCACCGCCGAGATGATCTTCTGCTGGTTCGGCCAGATGCGGAACCAGACGTTGAACGCCATGATGGTGCCGAACATCGCGCCCGTGTGGATCACCATGCCGCGGTAGCTGAACCGGCCGACGTAGAGGTCGAGCAGCACGATCACCGCGACCAGGATCACGCCGACGACGAACATCGTGGTGCCGTTCTTGGCGAACTCCTGCTTGACGAGCTGGTCGTAGACGACGAACGCGAGCAGGTTCACCAGGATCATCACGATGGCGAGCGGCGTCGACGGATCCGACGTCGCATCGAACAGGTTGCCGCCCCTCCAGCCGTGCCAGAAGACGAGGGCGAGCAGCAGCAAGCCGCTCACCCAGGTCCACGCCGCGCCCCAGCGGAACCAGAACAGGGCGCGCGGCAGCAGCTCGGGGTTGACCTTCTTCTTGGTGTCCCCGTCGATCGCGCCCTGGAGAGGCCCGTTGACGAAGTTGAAGAAGTACAGGTGCCCGATCCACATGATGCCCGCGACGACGTGGATCCACCGGAAGACAGCCTCGAGAACCTGCATCACCCTCTCCTGTGTATGCGGAGCTACCCCGCGTCCCGTTGGCGAAGCGCGTACGGGCGCCACTCCCTGGTCGCTTCAGTCGGCCGCGCGTCGTTGCGCGCGGAGGCTCAGATCTCTTCGCTTGGGGCCGTACCAGCGACCCAAAATCAGGTCAATGGACGGACGCTGGCGTCAGGACCGGCCGTGCAGAGCCCCGCGCTCGCCCGCGGCGCCG
>JBFMAS010000149.1:0-2929 GCA_040755575.1 Thermodesulfobacteriota bacterium | reverse complement strand
GTACTCGTTGTCGTTCCGGTAGTAGCTCTCGCCACGGTAGATGCGCGCCACCTCGCTCCACGCCGGCCGCGGGTCGACGTAGGCGAAGCCGCACGGCCGGCAGCGGACGATCGAGAAGCCGTGCTTTTCGAAGAGCTGGACCGGGTCGTCCGCGCCGCAGACCGCGCAAGCGACGTGCTCCGACGAGTCCTCCGGGGCGGACTTCGCCGCGGGGATCGGCAGCGCAGCCATTGCGTCGTTGTAGAGCAGCGGTTCGACGCGACGCAAGACGGCTCCATGCCACGCGCCGCGGGCGCGCCGCTGACGCCCCGCTCGGCGCCGACATGGCGCCTGGACTCGTCCTGCACCCGCGCGCTATGGGTTTTCCTTCGAGGAGCGCATGGTTCGCCGGAGCGAGACGAGTCGGCCGATCGCCCGATTCCTGAACGGCGACGAGCTGCGGGCGCTGCAGCATGCGCCGCGCAGGCTGGCCCTCCACGTCGCCCCGATCTACCTGGCGATCGTGCTGGTGTTCGCAGGGCTGCGCGCCGTCGCGACGAGCGGCGTCGCCTGGCTGCCGTGGATCGCCTATCCGCTGGCCTTCGTCGTGGTGGGCTGGTGTCAGTTCGCGATCGTCCAGGCGCTGCACGAGGCCGCGCATCAGGTGCTCGGACGCAAGACCTGGGGCAGCACGCTCGCAGGCATGCTGATGACGTATCCGCTCGCGCTGACGCTGCAGTTCCGCGGCCAGCACCTCGACCACCACCGTCACTTCGGCGACCCCGACAAGGACCCCGACTTCGACGGCTACGCCCGCTTTCCGAGGTCGAAGCTCGCGCTCGTCGCGCACCTCGTCCGCAGCGCCACCGGCATCCCGGCCATCGTGAGCTTCCTCCGCAAGTCGAGCGACCAGTCGACGCTGCAGGCGCAGGGCACCACCGTCGCAGCCGAGCTCGCGAAGCTCGTCGCCGCCCAGGCGGTCGTCTTCGCGCTGCTCACGCTGGCGCTCGGGCCGTGGCACTACGTCTTCCTGTGGGCGCTGCCGCTGCTGACCGTCGTCAAGCTGTGCACGGCGGCCCGGCTGCTGTGCGAGCACGGCTCGCCCGACAAGCCGTTCGTCTGGCGGTCGTTCGGCGGCACGTTCGTCGAGCGCAACCTGCTCGGCGCGTTCGGCCTCAACTACCACGCCGAGCATCATCTCTACCCGACCATCCCGTACGAGAACCTCGCGCAGGTCTTCCGGCGCCATCTCGACGCGCGGCGCACAGCCGGCGCGGCGGCCGACGACGACTTCCTCGAGGTCTATTGCGGCGGGCACCTCGGCCTGCTGCGCGACTGGTTCCGCGAGCTGCCGACGATGTCGCTCGCCGCGTCCGCGCCGCGCGCTCGCTCGTGAGCGACGCCGCCGGATACCGCTGCCGCCTGTGCGGCTGCGCCGACGCGTCGGTCGAGGCCGACGGCATCCGCGACTGGGAGTACGGCGCGCCGGGCGAGTATCGCTACCGTCGCTGCAGGAGCTGCGGCCAGGTGCAGCTCGACCCCTTTCCCACGCTCGAGCAGCTCCGCGAGGCGTACCCCGCGAGCTACATCGGCCACGTCGAGTCGGCCGGCTCGCGCGGGGCGCTCTACAAGCTGCTCTACGAGGTCAAGGAGTACTTCCACGGACGCCAGCTCGCGCCCGTCGTCGTGCCGGGCGGCCGCGCGCTGGACATCGGCTGCGGCAACGGCGAGTTCCTGCTGCGGCTGCGCGAGCTCGGCGCGGGCGAGCTCGACGGCATCGACTTCAGCCCGCGCGCGGCCGAGCTCGCGTCGGCGCGCGGCGTGAACGTCTTCCTCGGCGTGTTCGGCGACTTCGAGGCGCCGCCGGCGAGCTACGACGTCATCGTCATGTACAACTACCTCGAGCACACGCTGCAGCCGGACGAGGAGGCGGCGAAGGCGAGGCGCCTGCTGAAGCCCGGCGGCCACCTGATCGGCGAGCTGCCGAACTTCGGCTCGCTCGACCGGCGCCTGTTCGGCCGCTACTGGGGCGGCAACCACGTCCCGCGGCACACCTTCCAGTTCGACGAGCGGACGCTCACGCGCACGCTGCGCGCGGCGGGCTTCGCCGAGGTGAGGATCCGGCACGAGCTCAACCCGACGCTGCTCGCGCTGTCGATCCAGAACTGGCTGCAGCGCCGCGCGCCCGACCTCGCGAGCAACCCCGCGGTGCCGAACGGCCGCGCGCCCTACATCTCGCCGCTGATGCTCCTGCTGCTGCCGGTGAACGCGCTGCTCGCGCTGGCGAGGCGCGCCGGCGTGCTGCGCTTCTCGGCGCGGGCCTGAGCGGGGCAGTTCCATCGACGCCCGGCCCTCGTCCCCGGCGGCGACCCCGACCGTGACGCGCGCACAGGCGGGGCCCGTCGCGGCCGCGGACGACGACGCCGGCGCTGCGCCGCACGCGCCGGGGAGCCGCGTGCTCGAGGGCGTGGTGGTGGTCGCGGCGTTCGCCGTGCTCGCGGCGGTGCTCATGCACCCGCTGTTCGCCGACCTCGGCGAGAGCGTGCTCGATCCCTCGCGCCGCTGGCTCAGCGGATGGCTGCACGGCGTCGACCAGGAGCCCCTGTCGCGCGCGATGCTGCGCGACATCCACCTGTTCGTCTGGGTGTACGCGTGGAACTGGCACGCGCTGACCACGGACCCGACGTCGTGGTTCGACGCCAACGCCTTCCACCCGGCGCGCGACGCGCTCGCCTTCTCGGAGCACGCGATCGGCAAGCTGCCGATCACCGGTCCGCTGCAGGCGCTGAGCGGCAACGCGGTGCTCGCCTACCAGGCGGACCTGCTCGCGAGCTTCGCGCTCTCCGGCGCCGCCATGTACGCGCTCGTGCGGGCGCTCGGCGGCGCGCGCGGCGCGGCGTTTCTCGCGGGGCTGGTGTACGCGTTCGCGCCGGCGCGGATCGACTCGCTC
>JBFMAS010000148.1:0-24255 GCA_040755575.1 Thermodesulfobacteriota bacterium | reverse complement strand
CGGCGAGCGCGATCGACGACCACCTGGTCGCCGGCGCGCTGTCGCCGGCGCGTCTCGCGCTCGGCGTCATGGTGTTCTCGGGCGTCAAGCACCTGCTCGGCCTCTCGGTGCCGGCGCGCGACACGCTGGACGCGATCGAGAAGGCGCTGCTCATCGTCGCCGCGACGTGGGTCGTCCTGCGCACGGTAGACGCGCTCGCCGGCCGCACGCGGCAGCGGCTCGTCGCGCGTGGGCAGTCGTCGGTCGTGCCGCTGGTGCAGCCCGGGCGGCGCACCGCCAAGGTGATCGTCGTGACGTTCGCGGTGATCGTCGCGCTCGACAACTTCGGCTTCAACGTGACGGCGCTGATCGCGGGCCTCGGCGTGGGCGGCGTCGCGGTCGCGCTCGCAGCGCAGAAGTCGCTCGAGAACTTCTTCGGCGCGATCGCGCTGTTCAGCGACCAGCCGGTGCGCGTCGGCGACTTCTGCGGCTTCGACGGTAAGGTCGGGACGGTGGAGGAGATCGGCCTGCGCTCGACGCGCATCCGCACGCTCGATCGCACCGTCGTCACGGTGCCGAACACCGACTTCTCGAGCATGAAGCTCGAGAACTTCGCCCTGCGCGACCGCATCCTCTACAACCCGACGCTCGGCCTGCGCTACGACACGACGGCCGACCAGCTCCGCTGGCTGCTGATCGAGCTGCGCCGCATGCTCTACGCGCACCCGCGCGTGCTGCGCGAGCCGATGCACGTGCGCTTCAAGGGCTTCGCGCCCCACCGGCTCGACGTCGAGGTCTTCTCGTACGTGAGCACGGCCGACTTCGAGGACTACCTCGCGGTGGTGGAGGACGTGAACCTGCGAATCATGGACCTCGTGGCCGAGGCCGGGACCGCGTTCGCGCTGCCGGCGCAGACGACCTGCGTCGAGCAGGGGCGCGGCATCGACGAGCAGCGCCGCCGTGACGCGGAGGCGGCGGTGCGCGAGTGGCGCGAGCGCGGCGCGCTCTACATGCCCGGCTTCCCGCCCGCGGAGATCGCGCGGCTCGCGGGTACGCTCGAGTACCCGCCGGCGGGCTCCGCGTCGCGCGCGAGCGACAGGCGACGCAGCTCCGACCACGGGACGACGAGCAGGTAGATCGCCGGCACCGGCCAGAAGCTCAGGTCGAGCAGCACGTGGTTGCCGACGTGGAACAGCAGACCGACGGCGAGGAACGGCAGGCGCAGCCGGCGCACGACGATCGCGATCGGAAAGACGAGCTCGAAGAGCAGCGCACCCCACGACAGCGCGCTGCACAGCGCGGGAGAGGCGGCGACCCAGAGCCCGGTCGGGAAGCCTCGCTCGAGGAGGTAGTACTGCAGCGTCGACCCTTCCGCCCATGCGAAGCCGCTCCTCGCGAGCTTCGAGAGGCCGCCGTTGAAGTAGTAGAACGACAGCTCGACGAAGAGCAGCTCGAACGGCCAACGCGCGAAGCGCGAGCGCTGCGGGGCGGCGCGCGCGCCCTCCGCGTGCCCGCCGCGCCACAGACGGCGCAGCGCCGCGTCGAGCGACCACACGCGGCCGCACGGCGACAGCGCGAAGAACAGCATCGCGTGCATCAGGGGAACCGTCGAGTGCGTCACCTTGCCGAAGCAGTTGAGGAACGCCTCCTGCACGAGCTGCAGGACGAACGCGCCGAGCAGCGCGACGTTGGTGAGCAGCCCGACGCCGCCGGCGAGCAGCAGGGCTCTGGTCGCGATCTGGAGCGAGCGCATCTCCTCGATGCTCGGCTGGCCGAGGCCGAGCAGCTCGACGAGCGCGATCGGCTCCCACGCGACCGCCGGGGCGCGCGCCACCGACGAGAAGCGCAGGTTGCCGTTCAGGTAGAGGACGATGACGACGAGGACGACGCGCGCGATCGCGAGGTCGGAGAGCGGCGCCGCGGGAAACCAGAGCTCGCGCCAGCGCTGCAGCAGGCGGGGCGCGAGCGGGCCGCGGGCGATCGTGGCCCGGCTCACGGCGGCTCTCCCTCGAGATCGCAGTCCGTGCGGACCCCCGATCCCCTCTCGGGCGCCTGCGGGCGTGCGACGACCGTGGTGAGCACGTAGGCGGCGCTGACGCGTCGCTCGGGCGGGCGCGATGCGTTGAAGGCGCGTACGAGCTCGCCGCAGGCCGCCGCGACGTCCTCGCCGTACAGGAGGCGGCCGCCGAGCTCGTCCGGGTTCAGCCGGAAGTGGAACGGCCGCATCTCGAACCACCGGCCGCCTCGCAGCGCGTACAGCGCGGCGCGCCGCGGCAGCTCGTGCTCGGGGCGCAGCGTCTCGAACATCGGGACGTGCGTGAGCGGCCACTCCTCGATCGCCCACCAGCCCTCGGCCACCTCGAGCACGACGAAGGCCGCGAACGACAGCGACAGCAGCCACTCGCGCGCGCCCACCGGCGTCCCTCAGACCGCGATCGCCTGCCAGTCGCCGCGCCGGAAGCGCCACGCCTTGAGCGTCGCGCGCGCGACGTAGTCGCCGATGAGCGCGGCCCACAGCCACGACAGGCTCAGATGCAGCACGTTCACCACCAGCCAGGCGAAGCCCAGGCGGCAGCCGTAGAACGCAACCAGCACGGTGAGCAAGGGGAAGCGCGTGTCGCCCGCGCCGCGCAGCGCGCCGCCGAGCGTGAAGTCCATCGCCATGAAGGGCTGCGACGCGCCGAGCATGTAGATGAACGACACCGTACCCGCGACCACCGCCGGCTGGTCGACGAAGAAGCGCGCGATCGGCTCGGCGAGGAGGAAGATCACGATGCCGGTCGCCGACATCAGCGCGACCGACATCCAGGTGGCGTGCCAGCCCGCGGTCTCGGCGCCCCGCGGCTCGCCGGCGCCGAGGTTCTGGCCGACGAGTGCCGCGGCCGCGGCGGCGAAGCCGAAGCCGGGCAGGAAGGAGAGCGCGAGGATCCGCACGCCGATGAAGTAGGCGGCGATGGCGTCGGTGCCGTAACGCGCCGCGAACAGCAGGTAGAGGAAGAAGCCGATCTGCATCAGGAGCTGCTCCGCCGCGGCCGGGTAGCCGATGCCGAGCACGCGGCGGATCGTCGCGCCGTGCAGGGCGAGGTCGCCCCAGTCGAGCCGCAGGCGCAGGCGGCGCAGCGCGAGCAGCGCGAGCGCGAGCGTCATGCCGAGGGTGAACGCGATCGCCGTAGCGAGCCCGGAGCCGCGCACGCCGAGCGCCGGCATGCCGAGCTTGCCGAAGATCAGCACGTAGTTGAGCGCGACGTTGAGCACGTTCACGACGAGCCCGATCGCGAGCGGCGTGCGCGTGTCGCCCGCGCCGCGCAGGCCCGATGCGACGACGAAGATCACGGCGGAAGCGGGGATCGACAGCATCACGAAGCGCACGAACCCGGCGCCGAGCTCGACGACGTGCTGCTCGACGCCGAACGCGCGCACCAGCGGCGCCGCGAACAGGATCACCGGCACGATCGCCATGACGGCGAGCGCGGCCGCGACCAGGATCGACTGGCCGAGCACCCGCTCGGCCTCGGCCGGACGCCGCGCGCCGATGCTGCGCGCGACGAGCGCGAGCGTGCCGGTGCCGACGGCGGTCATGGTGACGGAGACCGCGCCCAGGATCTGCGCCCCGACGCCGACCGCGGCGACGGACGACGCCCCGAGCCGCGACACGAACAGCATGTCGACCAGCCCGACCAGCGACTCGGAGAGCATCGTCACGATCACCGGCCACGCGAGCGACCAGATGACGCGCCGCGATCGTGTGATCGGTCCGCCGCGCGTCGCCGGCGTCTCGACGCCGAGGATCAGGCTGCCTGGCTCTCCCTCCATGACGCGCCCGTCTGGCAAAGCGGACGCGCCCCGCCGACGCAAGCGAGCCTGCACGCGCGTGGGAAGAGATCGCGCCGCGCGCGGCGCGACGGCAGCGTGAATCCTCGGTGAAGCTTCGCGCGGCGGTGCGCATCTGCAGACGCAGCGCGCTCCGTACGCTTGCGCGGCAGGGCTCGAAGCCCGAAGATCGCGCGGCATGCGCCTGGAGGACACACGATGAGCAGCAGGAAGGACGATCTCGAGGAGAAGTCGGAGCTGTCACGCCGGCAGTTCCTGGCCGGTCTCGCGGCCGCGACGGGCGCGCTCGCCCTCGGCGGCTGCAGCGACGGCCCGGGCGGCGACCCCGAAAACGAGCCCCTTCCCGACCCGGCCTCGTCGGGCATCGAGCACGTCGTCGTGCTGATGATGGAGAACCGCTCCTACGACCACTACCTCGGCTGGCTGCCCGGCGGCGACGGGATGCAGGCCGGGATCGAGTACGTCGACAAGCAGGGCGTTGCGCATGCGACCTACCGCCTCGCGCCCGAGTGGCAGGGCTGCCAGTACGGCGACCCGGACCACGGCTACGACGGCGGCCGCATCCAGTACGCCGCCGGCGACTGCGACGGCTGGCTCAAGGCGGGGACCGACGATCTGTTCCCGATCGGCTACTACACCGCACAGGACCTGTCGTTCCTCGGCGGCGCGGTGCCGGCGTGGACGACCTGCGACCGCTACTTCTGCTCGATTCTGAGCTCCACGTTCCCGAACCGCTTCTACCAGCACGCTGCCGCGACCGACCGGCTGCGCAACACCTTCGACCCGTCCGACCTGCCGGCGATCTGGGACCGGCTCGCCGCGAAGGGGCTCAGCGGGCGCTACTACTACAACGACCTGCCGGTGACGGCGCTGTTCGGCTCGCGCTTCCTCGACATCACGAGGCCGTACTCCGAGTTCCTCGCGGATGCGGCCGCCGGGCGGCTCGCCAACTTGACGCTGGTCGATCCGCGCTTCGTCAACGAGGCGCTCGGCACCTCGAACGACGACCACCCGTTCGCCGACGTCCGCAACGGGCAGATCATCCTCAACGAGGTCTACGAGGCCGTCGTATCGAGCCCGAGCTGGCCGAACACCGTCCTGGTCGTCAACTACGACGAGTGGGGCGGCTTCTACGACCACGTCCCGCCGCCGCTGATGCCGCAGTCGGCGCTCGACCGGGAGATCGGCAACGACGGCAGGCTCGGCTTCCGCGTGCCCACGCTGATCGCGTCGCCGCTCGCGCGACGGAGCTTCGTCGCGCACGACGTGTACGACCACACCTCGATCCTCCGCATGGTCGAGTGGCGCTGGGGTCTCGACCCGCTCACCGAGCGCGACGCGACGGCGAACAACCTCGCGCGGGTGCTCGACTTCCAGAGCGGCAAGGACCTGCGTGCGCCGCGCTTCGACGTGCCGCAGGGGCCGTTCGGCGAGCTGTGCCTCGACGGCGAGGCGGCGCGCGCGGCGCGGGTCGAGATGACGGGCCTCGAGGCGATGGCGCGGCGCTACGGGTTCGCGGTGCCGCGGCGCTGACGCGCGTGGAAACGCGCCGATCGCCGGCTGCTTGCACGCCTCCCCCCGTCTTTGCCAAAAAATCGCGATGCGCTGGCTGCGCCGTCTCGCGCTCGTCGTGCTGGCCGTCGTGGTCGCGGCGCTCGCCGTGCCGCCGCTGTGGTTCGCGGTCGTCGGTGACGCCGTCCCGGCGGCCGAGATGCCGCCGCCCGGGCGGCGCGTCGTCCTGCCGAGCGGCCTCGGACTGAACGTCCTCGACCGTGGCGCGGGACAGCCCGTGGTGCTCGTGCACGGGCTGCCGGGCAACGGCTACGAGTGGCGCGCCCTCCAGGACGAGCTCGTCGCGCGCGGCCGGCGCGCGATCGCCTACGACCGGGCGGGCTTCGGGCGCTCCGACCCGCGGCCGGCGGGTGGCGAGTACACGGTGGAGGCGAGCGCGACCGACCTGCTGCAGCTCCTCGACGCGCTCGCTCTCGGCGATGCGACCGTCGTCGGCTGGTCGTACGGCGGCGCCGTCGCGATGGCCGCGGCGCAGCGGGACCCGGCGCGCATCGGCCGCCTCGTCCTGGTCGGCAGCGCCGGTCCGGGCAGCGAGGACAACGAGACGCCGCTGGTGATCCGTCTCGTCCTGTCGGACCTCGGGCTGCTGTGGCTGCGCGCCGTGCCGCCCGCCGGCCGCGCGGTGCGCGAGGGCGGCATGCGCAACGCCTTCAGCGACCAGCCGATGCCCGACTGGTGGATGCCGCTCGCGCACGGCAACTTCGCGCGCCCGGGAACCGGCCTCGCGTTCGTCTCCGAGATGCGCGCGTCGCAGGGCAAGGCATGGCCCGGCCCTGCGGGCATCGACGCGCCGATCGTCGTCGTGCACGGCGACGACGACCGCCTCGCGCGGATCGCGATCGCTCGCGAGATCGAGCGCCTCGCGCCGCGCGGACGGCTCGTGGTGGTCGAGGGCGGCAGCCACATGCTGCCGGTGACGCACGCGACCCTGCTGGCCGACGAGATCCTGCGCTAGGAGCCTGTCCGAGTAAGGCCGCGGGGCTGCGAAGCGCGATGCATCCGCGATCGCTGCGTCGCCGAACCCTCGACGGATCGCCCCGGATACGCCTTCGGGTTCGTCTCCTTGCGCTCGCGGCGCCTCGCGCTTCTCGCTCCCACGCCCTTACTCGGACAGACTCCTCGCCTACGAGAGAGCGCGCGCGCTGCCGCGCGGCGTTTTCGCGCGGCGCCCTTTCGTGCTTGGCTCGGCGCGATGCGCGCCGTGCACGTCGTCCTCCGGACGCTCTCGCTCTGCCTGTCTCTCGCCGCCGCGGCCGGCTGCGTCGCGTACCGCCCGACGCCGCCCGATCCCGCCGGGTTCGCGAACCGCGCGCGGACACAGACGCAGGGCGACGTCACCGTCACCGCCGCCGTGCTCGACGCGCACGAGGCGAGCCGCGCCTTCGGCGTGTCGCTCTACCGGCGCGGCATCCAGCCGATCTGGCTCGAGGTGCAAAACCGCGGCGAGAATCCCTACCTGCTGTCGAAGCCGAGCATCGACCCGCACTACTACTCGCCGCTCGAGGCGGCATACGTGAGCCATTACCGGACCACCGGCTGGCTGCCCGAGGCCGGGCCGGCGAGCCTGCTGCTCTTCCCGCTCGTCGTCCCCGGTGCGATCCAGTCCGTGAGCGCCGGGCGCGCCAACGAGGCGATGGACGAGTACTTCCTCGCGCAGGGCTTCGGCGACGAGGTGATCGGCGCCGGCGAGACGGTGAGCGGCTTCGTCTTCGCCGGGCTCGACGAGGGCACGCGGCGGGTCACGGTCGTGCTCTACGGCGACGCCGGCAAGCGCACGTTCACGTTCCTCGTGCCGATGCCGGACATGGAGCGCGACCTCGACCCCGAGGGACTCGCGCAGCTCCACCCGGACGAGGACGTCGTCGACGTCGACGACGCGGGGCTGCGCACGGCGCTCGAGAGCCTGACGTGCTGCACGACCAACGCCGAGGCGACGCGCTACGGCGATCCCGTCAACCTGGCCGTCATCGGCGAGCTCGACGACCTGCTCGACGCGTTCAACCGGGCGGGCTGGTACGAGACCGAGAAGATCCACGCGGGCTCGGTCGCACGCACGGTGCAATCGTTCCTGTTCGGCTCGACCTACCGCGTGTCGCCGGTGAGCGACCTCTTCCTGTTCGGGCGCCGGCAGGACGTCGCCTTCCAGAAGGTGCGCCGCACGGTCGACGACCGGCACCACTTCCGCCTCTGGCTCACCTGGATGCGCTATCGCGGCAAGCCGGTCTGGGTCGGCCAGGCGAGCCGCGACATCG
Organism: Thermodesulfobacteriota bacterium; assembly: GCA_040755575.1. Classification (GTDB taxonomy): domain Bacteria; phylum Desulfobacterota; class Binatia; order UBA12015; family UBA12015; genus DATCMB01. Next base: position 16,621 of record JBFMAS010000148.1, on the reverse strand, counting down.
GCGTGCGCTTCACGACCCAGACGTGGAACCTGACGACGCACAAGATCGACCCCGAGGTCGACGACGCGCGCGACTACGTGATCGGCGACCTCGTGCAGCAGGAGTCCGCGAGCCTGGTCGGCTACGTCGAGGGCGTCGGCGCCGCGCCCCCGACGGCGCCGCGCGACAACCTGACCGGCGACCCGTACTTCACCGACGGCTACCGCGCCTTCGTCGTGCTCGCCGAGCCGCCGGCGGAGCTCCGGGTGACCGACCTCGAGTGAGCGTCACGCACGGCGCGGGCTCGCCCGCCGCGCAGCGCCCCGAGCGCGCTCGGGGAGCCTCCACGGCGCCGGGGTCGCACGGCACCGAGCGCACGACGCCGCGCGTGGACGATGTCGACCACCGCCGTGGTCGGTGGGGCCGCGACGCCCGCGCCGAGCCGCGTTCAGCCGAGCTGGCTCGTGAACTGCTGCATGTCGAAGTAGTCGCGCCAGGCGCTGATCTTGCCGTCGGCGGTCACCTCGAACGCGCCCATCACCGGCAGCGCGATCGTCTTGCCGTTCATCACGAAGCGGTCGATGCGCTCGGTGAGGACGACGTTGCCGGCGGTCGCGAGCGCGCGCATCTCGAACTCGACGCTCGACGCGGGCGTGACGAACTGCGCGAGCGTCGCCTCGATCGCTGCGCGGCCCGTGACGGGGGCGAGCGGGATGTTGTGGTAGACGGCGTCCTCGGTGAAGAAGCCGGCAAGCTCCTTCACGTCGCGGCGCGCGACGGCAGCGCAGAACTTCCGCACGGTCTCTTCAGGCGTCATGAGGCGACGGCATACGACGGCCGCGTCGCGGACGCCAGCACCCGGCGGCGCGGCCGGGAGCGTTCAGTCCGGATCGTAGGCCAGGTTCGCCGCGAGCCAGCGCTCGGCCTGCTTGACGCTGACGCCCTTGCGCCGCGCGTACGCCTCGACCTGGTCGACGTTGATCCGCCCGACCGCGAAGTACCTGGCTTCCGGGTGCGCGATGTAGATGCCGCTCACCGACGCCGCCGGCTGCATGGCGAAGCTCTCGGTGAGCGTGACGCCGACCTCGGGCGCGCCGAGCAGCGCGAACAGCTTGGTCTTCTCGGAGTGGTCGGGGCACGCCGGGTAGCCGAAAGCCGGGCGGATGCCGCGGTACTTCTCGGCGATCAGCTCCTCGTTGGTCAGGCTCTCGTCCGCGCCGTAGCCCCACTCGCGGCGCACGCGCGCGTGCAGCCATTCGGCGAACGCCTCCGCCAGCCGGTCGGCGAGCGCCTTGACCATGATCGCGCTGTAGTCGTCGTGCGCCGCCTGGAAGGCACCCACCACCTCGTCGGCGCCTAGGCCCGCGGTCACGGCGAAGCCGCCGACGAAATCCTCGAGCCCGCTCTCGATCGGCGCGACGTAGTCCGCGAGCGAGCGGTAGACGCTCTGGCCCTCGTACTTGGTCTCCTGCTGGCGCAGCATGGCGAAGCGCGCGAGCTCGTGGCGGCGCGTGTCGTCGGTCCACAGGACGATGTCCTCGCCGTCGCTGTTCGCCGGCCAGAAGGCGTAGACGCCGCTCGCCTTGAGCAGCCGCTGCTCGACGATCCGCGCGAGCAGCTTCTGCGCCTGCGCGAACAGGTCGCGCGCCGCCTCGCCGTAGGTCTGGTGCTCGAGGATCTCGGGGTACTTCCCACGCAGCTCCCAGGCGTGGAACAGGAACGTCCAGTCGATGTAGGGCACCAGCTCCGCGAGCGGCACGTCGTCGAGCACGCGCCGTCCGCAGACCGACGGGCGCGCGACGTCGTCCGCGCGCCACTCGATGCGCAGGCGGCGCTCGAGCGCCTGCTGGTACGGCAGCAGCGGCCGGCTCTGGCGCTCGGCGTAGAGCTGGCGCAGCTCCTCCTGCTCCGCGCGGTTCTTCGCGTCGAGCGCCTCGCGCTGCACCGGGTCGAGCAGCCCCGACACGACGCCGACCGCGCGCGACGCGTCGAGCACGTGCACGGTGGAGCGCGAGTACGCGGGCGCGATCTTGACCGCGGTGTGCTGGCGCGAGGTGGTCGCGCCGCCGATCAGGAGCGGGACGTGGAAGCTCTGGCGCTCCATCTCCTTCGCGACGTGCACCATCTCGTCGAGCGACGGCGTGATCAGCCCCGAGAGCCCGATGATGCCGACGCCCTGCTCGCGCGCCGTCGCGAGGATCTTCTCGCTCGGCACCATCACGCCGAGGTCGATCACCTCGTAGTTGTTGCAGCCGAGCACGACGCCGACGATGTTCTTGCCGATGTCGTGCACGTCGCCCTTGACGGTGGCGAGCAGGATCTTGCCCTGCGCCTGCACGAGCTCGCCGGCCTCGGCGCGCCGCTGCTTCTCCTCCTCCATGAAGGGCAGCAGGTAGGCGACCGCCTTCTTCATCACCCGGGCGCTCTTCACCACCTGCGGCAGGAACATCTTGCCGGAGCCGAACAGGTCGCCGACGATCTTCATGCCGTCCATCAGCGGACCTTCGATGACCTCGAGCGGCTTCGCGTACTGCCGCCGCGCCTCCTCGACGTCCTGGTCGATGAAGTCGACGATGCCCTTGACCAGCGCGTGCGACAGGCGCTCCTCGACCGTGCCGTCGCGCCACGCCAGGTCCTCGCCGCGCGCCTGGCCCTTGCCCTTGACGGTCTCCGCGAAGGCGACCAGGCGCTCGGTCGCGTCGGGGCGGCGGTTCAGGATCACGTCCTCGATCAGCTCGAGCAGGTCCTTCGGGATCTCCTCGTACACCGCGAGCTGGCCCGCGTTGACGATGCCCATGTCCATGCCGGCCTTGACCGCGTGGTAGAGGAAGGCCGCGTGCATCGCCTCGCGGACGGCGTCGTTGCCGCGGAACGAGAACGACAGGTTCGACACGCCGCCGCTGACGTGCACGCCCGGGCAGACGCGCTTGATCTCGCGCGTCGCCTCGATGAACGACACCGCGTAGTCGTCGTGCTCCTCGATGCCGGTCGCGATCGCGAGGATGTTCGGATCGAAGACGATGTCCTGCGGCGGGAAGCCGACCTCGTCGGTGAGGATGCGGTAGGCGCGGCGGCAGATCGCGACGCGGCGCTCGGTCGTGGTCGCCTGTCCCTGCTCGTCGAACGCCATGACGACGACGCCCGCGCCGTAGCGGCGCACGCGCCGCGCGTGCTCGCGGAAGGCGTCCTCGCCCTCCTTCAGGCTGATCGAGTTGACGATCCCCTTGCCCTGCACGCACTTCAGGCCGGCCTCGATCACCTCGAACTTCGAGCTGTCGACCATCACCGGCACGCGGGCGATCTCGGGCTCGGTCGCGACCAGCTTCAGGAACGTGCTCATCTCCTTCGCGGAGTCGAGCATGCCCTCGTCCATGTTGACGTCGATCAGGTTGGCGCCGCCGCGGACCTGCTCGGCCGCGACCGCGAGCGCGCTCTCGTGGTCGCCCGACTTGATGAGCCGCGCGAACTTCTTCGAGCCGGTGACGTTGGTGCGCTCGCCGATCATGACGAAGCCGGTCTCGGGCCGGATGGTGAAGGTCTCGAGGCCGCTGAAGTGCGACAGCCCGTCGGGCGCGACGGGGACGTGCGGCGCGATGCCGCGGACGGATTCCGCGATCGCCCGGATGTGGTCGGGCGTCGTGCCGCAGCAGCCGCCGACGATGTTCAGCCAGCCCGCCTCGGCGAACTCGCGCACGACGCGCGCCGTGTCGGCGGGCGTCTCGTCGTAGCCGCCGAACGCGTTCGGCAGGCCCGCGTTCGGGTAGCAGCTGATGAACGCGGGCGCGGTCGTGGCGAGCGCCTCGAGGTAGGGCCGCATGTCGGCTGCGCCGAGCGCGCAGTTGAGGCCGACGGCGAGGGGCTTCGCGTGCTCGACCGAGTACCAGAAGGCCTCGATCGTCTGCCCGGACAGCGTGCGTCCGCTGCGGTCCGTGATCGTACACGACAGCACGAGCGGCAGCCGCACGCCGCGCTCGGCGAACACCTCCTCGATCGCGAAGATCGCAGCCTTCATGTTGAGCGTGTCGAAGCTGGTCTCGGGCAGCAGCAGGTCGACGCCGCCGTCGACCAGCCCACGCACCTGCTCGGCGTAGGCGTCCTTCAGCGCGTCGAACTCGATCGCGCGGAACGCCGGGTCGTTGACGTCGGGGGAGATCGACAGCGTGCGGTTGGTCGGCCCGATCGCACCCGCGACGAAGCGCGGCTTCGACGGATCCTTGCGCGTGTACTCGACCGCCGCCTCCCTGGCGATGCGCGCGCCCTGCACGTTGAGCTCGTAGACCAGGTGCTCGAGGCCGTAGTCCGCCTGAGCGACCGAGGTCGAGGTGAAGGTGCTGGTCTCGATGACGTCCGCGCCGGCCTCGAGGTACGCCCGGTGGATCTCGCCGATGACGTCGGGTCGGGTCAGGACGAGGACGTCGTTGTTGCCGCGCTGGTCCTTCGGGTGGTCCTCGAGCAGCTTGCCGCGGAAGTCGGCCTCGCCGAGCCCGTAGCGCTGCACCATGGTGCCCATCGCGCCGTCCAGGACGAGGATGCGGCGGCGGAGAAGGTCCTCGAGGACGGTCTGCGTGTTCGTCTCGGCCAACTGGGGTCCCTCGCTGCAAGGCCGCGCCGGGGCGCGGAAATCGAGTCGCAAAGTCTAGCGGACGGGGGAGGGCGAGGCACCCCGCTTCGTGCGACGATCGTGGGCGGGTGGCTCAGCCCCGCACCGCCTCCACCACCCGCAGGAAGTTGCCGCCCAGGACCTTGCCGATGCGCTCGGGGCTCCAGCCGCGGCGCAGCATCAGGTCCACCAGGCGCGGCAGCTCGAGCACCGTCGGCATGTCGCGCGGCGGGTTGATCGCGCCGTCCCAGTCGCTGCCGAGCGACGCGTGGTCCTCGCCGACCGTGTCGACGACGTGCGCCAGGTGGCGCACGATCGTCTCCGCGCGCCCGCCCGCCCACGGGTCCCCGAGGAAGGGCGCGTGGTACATGATGCCGATCGTCCCGCCGCCGTCCGCGACCGCGCGCAGCTGGTCGTCGTCGAGGTTGCGCCAGTGCCGGTGCACCGCCGCGATGCCGGTGTGCGTGACGAGGAACGGCAGCGTGCGGTCGTGCACGGCGACGGCGTCGAAGAAGCCGGCGCGGTTGACGTGCGCGAGGTCGACCAGGATGCGCTTCGCGTTCATGCGCCGCACGTACTCGCGCCCGGCGTCGGTCAGCCCCTGGTCGCGCCGCCGGTCGACCGGCGCGCTGGTCGCGCCGAGCGAGGACGACGACAGGTGGACGAGCGTGATGCGCACGACGAGGTCGTCGGGGATCAGGTCGAGCGCGTCGGGGCTCGCGTCGAGCGCGTTGCCGCCCTGGATGCCGATGAAGGCGCCGTGCTTGCCGGCGGCGCGCGCGCGCCGGTACTCGGCGACGCTGCGCACCACGGCGAAGTCCTCGGGCACGCTCTCGAAGATCCCCTGCAGGCGGCGCACGTTCTCGAGGAAGACCGCCGTGCGGTGCGCCGCGCGCCGCAGCGGGTGCGTCGTGATCACCCACGTCGCGCCGGTGAGCGCCGCCTCGCGCACGCGCGGGAAGTCGACCTGCGAGTAGAAGCGCGCGCCGAGCAGCCCGTGCCCGTGCCGGCGGCGCAGGTCGTAGGCGAAGACGCGCGTCCAGATGAACGAGTCGACGTGCAGGTCGATCACGTCGCTCGCGAGGTAGAGCTCGACCGCCTCGCGCGAGACGCCGAGCTCGCGGGCCCAGCCGGCGGGGTCCGCGCGATGGTCGCGCCAGGCGAGCCGCGACGGCCCGAGGGACGGCATCCCGCTCAGATAGTCGCGCTCGCGGACGGCTTCAACGCCGCGTGCGGCCGCTCCGGCCCGCGAGCCGCGCTACGGCTTGTTCTGCGGCTTCGCGTACGTCAGCCGGTTGCCCTTCTGCTCGAGAAGCACCGTGTCGGTGTAGGTCTCGCCGTCCGCGTCGATCGTGATCTCGAGCTCGGGGCCGTAGTCGGACGGCAGCGTGAGCTGGTGGGTGCGCACGAGCAGGTTCGGGTTGTTGCGCTGCAGGTGGTCGAAGCGGAACAGCACGGTGAGACGGTCGAGGCCGAGCGGACGCCACTCGCGGGGATCGCGCAGCGTGCAGCGGACGCTCGCGAGCCCGTTGCACTTGAACGCGTCCGCCGGCACGGTCACGTCGAGCACCGGCGTCTCTCCGACCTCGCCGACGCGCACCCGGATGCCGTTCGAGATGTCGAGGTTCGGCGGCGGCGAGACGAGCGGCGACTCCCAGCCGGTACGCCCGACGTCGCCCTCGAGCTGGATGCGATCGCGGCCCTCGATCGCGGCGAAGTTGACGCGTCCCTTGCGGATCGCGAACGACCCGGCCGAGGTGTACGTCGTGTGCGAGTCCGGCGGGAAGGTCCCGGGGTCGGTCGAGGTGACCGTCACGCTGCCCTGCAGGATCGTGCCGGGATCGACCTCCGGCTCGATGCGCACCAGCGCCCAGACGTCGCGGCACGCGGGCAGGTCCTTCTTGTCGCAGGGCGGCAGGTCGCCGAGCTCGAAGGTCACCTCGTCGCCCGACACCTGGCCGTCGATCGGCGCGAAGTCGGGCTGGCGACGCGCCGAGACGAAGGTCGTGCCGGGCGGAAGCTCGAGCGTCGCGACGACGCCCGGAGCGGTCTCCGTTCCCGTCACCTTGACCTCGATCTCGTAGACCATCTCCTCGCCGATCGGGACGGGGTCGACCCGATCGTCGAGCGCAACTTTCAGCGGCCCCGCGAACGCCGCCGTCGACGCCATGAGGAGCAGGGACGCACAGAGAGCAGTGAGGAGCGCCATGTCGTCCGCGGTAGCAGCGCCGTCGAGGCGCAGGCAAGCCGAAAAGGAGTCGAACACTCCTGGGGGGCCCTCATGCGCCGCCTTTTCGGCGTCGAAGATGGCGTCGTGACGCACGGGGTTGGCGGGAGAGGCCGCGCACGATGAGCGGGCGGGACGACGCGACGCCGCTCGACCGAGGCGAGCTCGAGCAGGCCTCGCTCGGCGACGCGGCGTTCGAGCGGGAGCTGCTCGTCGAGTTCCTCGCCGGCTCGCAAGCGCTCATCGCCGAGCTCGGCGAGGCTCTCGCCGCGCGCGACGCCCAGGAGCTCGGCCGCGCGGCGCACAGCCTCAAGGGCTCCTGCTGGACGATCGGCGCGCGGCCCATGGGACGTGCGTGCGAGCTCCTCGAGGCGGACGCGCGCGAGGGCAGGCTCGACGGCGCGGGGGCGGCGATCGACCGCATCCGCGAGCACCTGGTGCAGGTCGAGTCCCACGTCCGCCGCCTGTGGGCGCTCTGACGCCGCGCGGCGAATCTGGTAAGGGCCCGCCATGGTGCAGGCCCGGATCCCGGCGCTCGGCCCCCGCGACGCGGACTCGAGCGACCGTCAGTTCTTCCTCTTCAACGCGGCCGTGTCGGCCGCGGCGCTCGCCTTCATCGCCTGGATCCTGCTCGTGCGCAGCGCCGCGGCGCCCGGCGAGGTCGACCTCCGCTTCCTGCCCGCGGTCAACGCGAGCCTGAACGCGCTCGCGACGGTCCTGCTCGCCGCAGGCTGGGTCGCCATCCGCCGCCGCGCCGTCCGCGTTCACAAGCGGCTCATGGTCGCCGCGTTCGCCGCCTCTTCGCTGTTCCTCGTCAGCTACTTGACCTACCACTACGTGCACGGCGACACGCGCTACCAGGGCGAGGGTTGGCTTCGCGTGGTCTACTTCGCGGTGCTGATCTCGCACGTGCTGCTGTCGATGGCCGTGGTGCCGATGGCGCTGAGCGCCTTCTGGTTCGCCTGGCGACGGCAGTTCGCGCGCCACGCGCGCTTGACGCGGATCGCACTGCCGATCTGGCTCTACGTCTCGGTGACGGGCGTCGTCATCTACTTCATGCTGCGCGGCAGCGTGCCGGCCGCGCCGTGACGCGGTCCACGTTCCGGCACCGCGTCCCGTTCTACGAGACGGACGCGATGGGGATCGTCCACCACGCGAACTACGTGCGCTACCTCGAGCTCGCGCGCATCGCGTGGATGGACGAGCACGACCGGCCGTACCGCGAGTACATCGCCGACGGCCTGCACTTCTCGACGACGCGCGTCGACCTGCACTACGTCCGGCCCGCCACCTTCGACGACGTGCTCGAGGTGACGACCTGGCTCGACTGGGTCGGCGGCGCCTCGCTCGGCATGGCGTACGCGATCGAGCGCGACGGCGCGCGCATCGCGCACGGCCTCACCGAGCACGCCATGGTCGACGGCAGCGGGCGTCCGCGCCGCATCCCGCCCGAGCGCCGCGAGCGGCTCAGCGCGCTCGCGGCCGACGCGACGCCGCGCGCCGCGCGAAGAAGGCGAGAAACGGAAGCCCGCTAGCGGTCACCAGCAGGGCGACGGCGCTCTCGAGCGGCCGCCCCCACAGCATGGCGACCGCGATCGCGACGTTCGCCGCGAGGTAGAGCGCCGGCACGACCGGATAGCCCCAGGCCCGATACGAGCGCGGCATCTCCGGACGCCTCCAGCGCAGCGCGTAGAGCGCGCTCGTGTCGGCGATGGTCGCCAGCACGATCGCGAAGGTCGTGTAGTCGAGCACCCTCGGGAAGCGCTGCAGGACGAGGACCAGCGCGATCGCCGTCGCGGCCTGCACGACGATCGCGACGTGCGGCGTGCGGAAGCGGTCGTGCACGCGCTCCGAACCCGCGAAGAACAGCCCGTCGAGGGCCATCGCGTACGCGATGCGCGGCCCGACCAGGATCGTCGCGTTCAGGCAGCCGAGCACGGACAGCAGGATGAGCAGCGCGACGATCGTTCCGCCGAGCGGGCCGAACAGCGCGACCGCCGCCGCCTCGCCGGCGCGCGGCTCGCCGGCGAACACCTCCATCGGCAGCGCGTGCAGGTAGAGCGCGTTGAGCAGCAGGTAGAGCGACGTGCAGACGCCGAGGCCGAGGAAGAGCGAGCGCGGCAGGTTCCGCTGCGGCGTCCGGATCTCGCTCGCGACGTACACCGACGCGTTCCAGCCGAGGTAGCTGAACAGCACGGGCGACATCGCGAGGCCGAATCCGGCAACGCTCGCCTCGCCCGGCGGGAAGCTCTCGGCGCCCGCGCCCGGGGCGAGCTGCGGCGCGAACAGCCAGCCGACCACGCCGAGGCCGCCGAGCGTCGCGACCTTGAGCGCGGCGCTCAGGTTGTTGACCAGGGCGCCGGGACGGACGCCGACGTAGTTGATCCACGACGTCGCGGCGGTCAGCGCGACCGCGATCCCGACCTTGCCCGTCGTGCCGAGGTCGAAGAAAGGGCCGAGCCCCTCGGCGAAGCCGATCGCGAGCGTCGCGACCGTGCCGGCGTAGATGACGAAGAACGACAGCCAGCCGATCAGGAAGCCGGCCGCCGGGTGGTAGGCCTCGCGCAGGTAGACGTAGTCGCCGCCCGCGTGCGGGTACATCGCGCCGAGCTCGGCGTTGGCGAGCGCACCGGCGAGGGACAGCAGGCCGCCGAGCGCCCAGGCGAGGAGGAACAGCCCGGGGTGCGGCAGGTTCGCCGCGACGACGCCCGGCGTGAGGAAGATGCCGACGCCGATCACCGACGAGACGACGAGCAGCGTCGCATCGGTGAGCGACAGCGTGCGCTCGAGCCGGTCGTCGGGATGGCGGTCGTCCAGCGACGGCGGCACGGGCGACGGTCGCTCGGTCGCTCTCGTCACCCGGCGCGGTTTAGCAGAGCCGCGGGCGTTCGCCGCGGCTCTGCCGCCCGGGCGTCAGGGGTTGCAGTTCTTCGCGATGATGTCGACGCCGTCGGTGTCGACGCCGTCCTCGCCGTCGCCGCAGTTGATCCGGTCGGTGGTCGGCGGGCAGTCGGTGTCGCACCAGTTGGTGTCGTCGGCGTAGATGCCGTCGAAGCCCGACCCCGCCATGATCCTGTCTGAGCCGCAGGTGCCCTCGAGGTAGTCGTCGCCGCGCTGGCCGACGAGCGTGTCGTCGCCCTCGCCGCCGACCAGGTAGTCGTCGCCGAGCCCGCCGTTGATGTTCGACTTGGCGAAGTACGGCGGCGGCTCGCAGGAGAAGTACTCGAGGTCGTCGCCGCCCTCGCCGCCGACGATCTTGACCGGCACGTGCGACAGGATCACGTAGCCGATGTCGTCGCCGGGGCCCGTGTTGATGTCGACCTTCCTGAGGTCGGTGAACGTGCACTTGACCTCGTAGTCGCTCCAGTTCGGCAGGTAGAGGTCCTCTGGACGGCCGGCGGAGACGTCCTCGCCGCCCGTGATGGCGACGCAGCCGGGACCCGGCTCGACGTCGCCGAAGTCGTCGGCGACGTAGGCGGCGCCCTCGTCGCGCTTGACCTTGACGACGACCGCGTTCTCGAAGTCGACCACGTTGGGATCGCCCTGGGTGATGTCGCGCACCTTGAGCGTCTTGCCGGAGATCCAGGCGCGCGAGTCACCCGCCTCGGCGCTGCCGGTGCTGGTGAGCGCGAGCAGCGCGATCACACCGAGGGTCACGAAGCTCGTGGCGTGGTTCATCTGTTCCTCCCTTCGCAGCGGCCCCGGTGGCCGGCAGTCGAATCAAGCACTTCGCCCGTCCCGCGACAACACAGAAATGGAAGCTGGCGATCTGCCGCGCTTGCCAGCGCGGCGCTCGTCGTCGCAAATGGCGTCGTGCAGGCTTCCGTCGCGCCGGCGGGCGTCATCGATCTGGGCCGGTATCCAATCGCCGTGCCCGGCTCGGACGCGTGCTCGGCGCTGGTCGCCCGCTGCCGGCGCGACCTCGCCGCGGCCGGCGCGTGCGAGCTGCCGGGCTTCGTCACGCGCGAGGCGACCGCGCGCATGGTGGTCGAATCGAACCAGCTGGTTCATCTCGCACACCATTCGAAGGGCCCGATCACGGTCTACCTCGACATGCCCGACCGCTCGCTTCCCGAGGACCATCCACGCCGCCGCCTCGGCTGGTCGTCGCTCGCCGCGATCGGCTACGACCTCTTCCCGCACCACCATCTGCTGCGCCGCCTCTACGAGTGGGACCCGCTGATGGAGTTCCTCGCGGCGTGCCTCGGCGTCGAGCGCCTGTACCGCTACGCCGATCCGCTCGGCGCGCTCAACGTCGCCGTCATGCGGGAGGGGGACGAGCTCTGGTGGCACTTCGACCAGACCGACTTCGTGGTGTCGATCGCGCTGCGCGACGCGGACGAGGGCGGCGACTTCGAGTACGCGCCATACGTGCGCGGCGCGCTCGACGAGCGCTACCCAGACGTCCAGGCCGTGCTCGACGGCGATCGTGCGCGCGTGCGTCGCGTGCCGATGACGCCCGGCACGCTGCTCCTCTTCCAGGGCCGCCACTCGCTGCACCGCGTGACGCGGATCGCCGGGCCGGTGTCGCGGCTGGTCGCGTTGCTCGCCTACGACACCAGGCCCGGCACGGTCAGCAGCGAGCTCCTGCGCCTCGCCCGCTACGGCCGCAGCGCTCCGCACGAGGCGTGACGCGCGGCCGCCGTCGAGCGGCCACGCGTCCCCGGAAGGGCGGCGTGCGCCGGGCCGTCAGCGATCGTGCCAGCGACCGCCCTCGTGGACGACGTCCTCGAGCGCGCGGCGCGGCCGCCAGCCGACCTCCTCGAGCATCGGCTGCGAGCGGAACGCGACCGGATGCCCGACGCAGAGGTAGGCGACCGGCTCGACGCCGGCGGGCAGGGCGAGCTCGTCGCGCAGCACGGCCGGCTCGACGATGCTCACCCAGCCGACGCCGATCCCCTCGGCGCGGGCCGCGAGCCACAGGTTCTGCACCGCGCAGCAGGCGCTGAAGCGCAGCGCCTCGGGCTGCGCCGTGGTGCCGAGCACCGCTTCCTCGCCGGGACGGAGATCGACCGCGACGCAGACGTTGAGCGGCGCCGTGACGATGCCCTCGAGCTGCAGCGAGAGGTACTTCGCACGGCGCTCGGCGCTGAAGCGCGCGGCCTCTCGTGCGCGGCAGCGCAGGAAGCTCTCCCGGATGCGTGCGCGCTGCGCCGGGTCCCGCACCAGCACGAAGCCCCACGGCTGCGAGAAGCCGACGCTCGGCGCGTGGTGCGCGGCGTCGAGGATCCGCGCGAGCACGTCCGCCGCGACCTCGCGGCCCTCCGCGAAGTGACGGACGTCGCGCCGGGTGCGGATCACCTCGTAGACCGCGCGGCGCGCGTCCTCGGCGAGCGCGAACGGCTCCTGCGGGACGAGGAGCTGCTCGTCAGGTCCGCGCGCCACCGCTCCCGCCGTGCGACTGTGCGCGCCCGCGCTCCTGCACCTTGGCGCGCCGCGCCGCGATCGCCTCCGGCGTGACGGCGCTCGCATGCTTGCGCGACGCCTCGGCCTCGATCCGCATGCCTTCGCCGAAGCTCACGGCGTAGCCCTCGTCGATGACGCGCTTGTAGGCGCGCAGCACGTCCGGGTCGCACGACAGCATGTCGCGCGCGAGCCCCTGGCACGTCGGCAGCAGCGCTTCCGGCGCCACCACGCGGCTCACGATGCCCCACGACGCCGCGAGGTCCGCGGACAGGTAGTTGCCGGTCAGCGACAGCTCCTTCGCGCGGTAGATCCCGACGGTGCGCGACAGCTTCTGGCTGAGGCCCCAGCCCGGCATGATGCCGACGCGTGCGTGCGTGTCCGCGAAGCGGGCATCCGTCGACGCGATCAGCACGTCGCAGGCGAGCGCCAGCTCGAAGCCACCCGTGATCGCGAAGCCGTTGATCGCGCCGATGATCGGCTGCTCGAGGCGGCCCATCGCCTGGATCAGCTCGCCGCCCGAGATCGCGGCCTCGGTCTCGTCGGCCGCCGCACCGCCGCTCTCGCCCCCGAGCTCCTTCAGGTCGAGCCCGGCGCAGAACGCGCGTCCGGCGCCGGTCAGGATCACGACGCGCGTGTCGCGGTCCGTCGCGAGCTCGGCGAACGTCTTGATCAGCGCCCGGCGCAGCGCGCGCGACAGCGCGTTCATGGCCTGGGGGCGGTTCAGCGTCAGGGTCGCGATGCCGTCTCCCCTGTCGACCTTCAGGACCTGCTCTTCCATGCTCCTGCACTGTCTCGCGGCGCCCGGCTTTGCAACCGGGGCTCTCGTTCCGGGGACCCTGGCGGTGTGCTAGGTCGGTCGCTCGAGCGAAGGGAGGCCGCCGCCGTGCACGAGCAGCCGCAGAGCAAGCCACCGGGCGACGAGGCGCACGACGCGTTCGCGGTGTTCGACGCCTCGACCGGCTCCGGGCTGGTCCGCGACCCGTATCCGAAGCTCGCCGAGCTGCGCGCGCGGAGCCCGCTCTATCGCGGCCGGCTCGACCAGGCGTTCGGCCTGCCCGAGATGCCGCAGATCATGACCGCGAAGAGCGGCGAGTACTGGGTGGCGCTGGGCTACGAGGCGGTGTCGCAGGTGCTGCTCGACGGGGAGACCTTCTCCTCGGCGGGCTACGGCGAGTCGATGGGCCTCGTCATGGGGCACTCGATCCTCGAGATGGACGAGCCCGAGCACCGCACCTACCGTGGCCTGATCCAGCAGGCGTTCACGCTGAAGGCGATGGAGCGGTGGGAGCGCGAGCTGGTGGCGCCGATCGTGCACCGCCTGATCGACCGCTTCGCGGAGCGCGGGCATGCGGAGCTCGTGCGCGAGCTCACCTTCCCGTTCCCGATCCAGGTGATCGCCGGGATGCTCGGGCTGCCGGAGAACGACCTGCCCGAGTTCCACCGCCGCGCCGTCGAGCTGATCAGCATCGCGGTCGACATCGAGCGCGGGTTCAAGGCGTCGATGGCGCTGCGCGAGTACTTCGCGACCATCTTGGCGGAGCGTCGCGTGCACCCGAAGGACGACGTCATCAGCGTGCTCGCGCACGCCGAGCTCGACGGGCAGCGGCTCACCGACGAGGAGGTCTACGCCTTCCTGCGCCTGCTCCTGCCGGCCGGCGCGGAGACCACCTACCGATCGTCGAGCAACCTGCTGTTCGGCCTGCTCACGCACCCGGAGCAGCTCGACGAGCTGCGCCGCGACCGGTCGCTCATGCGCGGCGCGATCGAGGAAGGGCTGCGCTGGGAGGCTCCCCTGACCGGCATCTCGCGCAGCACGACCCGCGAGGTGGTGGTCGACGGCGTCCGCCTGCCGGCGGGCGCCGTGGTCGGCGTCTGCATCGGTGCGGCGAACCGCGACCCGCGCCGCTTCCCCGACCCGGACCGCTTCGACATCCGGCGCGACGCGCGCCAGCACATGGCGTTCGCGTTCGGCCCGCACACCTGCCTCGGCATGCACCTCGCCCGCATGGAGACCACGGTGGCGCTGAACGCGCTGCTCGACCGGCTGCCGGGCCTGCGCCTCGACCCTGCGGCCGAGGACGTGCACGTCACGGGCCTCACGTTCCGGGCGCCGCGCACGCTGCCCGTGCTGTTCGGGTGAGGCGCCAGGCCCGCGGCGCGGCCGCGTTTCGCCGCCTCTTTATCGCCGCCGATCTCTTCGGCTATGGTCGCCGCTTATGGCTTTCAGCTTCTCTGACGTCCCCTTCGACATCGGCTCGCAGATCGAGGCGCGCGGCAACCACCCCGAGCTCGCCGAGCGCCCGTTCCTGCACCACGCCGCGAAGACCTGGACCTACCGCCGCTATCGCGACGAGTGCGTCCGCCTGTCGCACTTCCTGCTGCGGCGGCTCGGCTACATCGAGGAGGAGCGGCCGGGCAACGTCGCGATGCTGCTCGAGAACCATCTCGAGCTGCTGAGCCTGTACGGCGCCTGCGCCTACGCGGGCCTGAAGCTGTTCGGCGTCAACACCGGGCTCCGCGGCGAGACGCTCGCCGGCGTGGTCAACCAGTCGCGCTCGCGCATCCTGATCGTCGACCAGCGCCTGCAGGACGAGGTGATGAAGGTCATCTCGGACCTCAAGACCGTGCCGCGCGAGAACGTGCTCTTCCTGCGCACGTTCCAGGACGAGGACGTGGCCGGTGCGGACCTGATGGAGAGCGTCGCGAGCGAGATCGGGCCGATCGAGAAGCAGCTCGAGCGGCCGAGCGTCAAGGTCGACCCGAACGACCCGCTGATGGTGATCTACACCTCGGGCACGACCGGGCTGCCGAAGGGCATCCTCAATAACCACATGAAGCTGCTGCTGATCGGCATGGCGGTGTCCTCGAACCTCGGCCTCACCGAGGACGACATGGGCTACGCCTGCATGCCGCTCTTCCACTCGAACGCGATCTTCCTCGGCTTCCAGCCCGCGTTCCACGTCGGCGCGCAGCTCGCGCTGCGCGAGCGCTTCAGCGCGTCGAGCTTCGTGCCGGACGTCTTCCGGCACGGCGTCACCTACTGGAACTACGTCGGCGAGCCGGTGCACTACGTGCTCGGCGCGATCGCCCGCGAGTACGGCGGCGACGAGGGGCGGATCCTGCGCGAGGTCGCGAGCAACCCGAAGAACAAGCTCAAGTACGCGGTCGGCAACGGCGCGGCGGCGCCCGACATCGAGAAGTTCACCAGGTGGCTCGGGCTCGAGGACATGTTCGAGCTCTACGGCTCGACCGAGGCCGCGATCAGCACCTTCCGCCGCAAGGGCGACCCGCGCGGCTCGGTCGGCGAGGTGACCGACGCCGCCGTCAAGATCCTCAACGAGAAGGGCGAGGAGTGCCCGCCCGCGATCCTCGACGCCGACGGCAAGATCACCAACTACGCGGAAGCCGTGGGCGAGATCTGCCGCTGCGCGCCCGACACCGGGCTCTTCCAGGGCTACTTCGACAACCCGTCCGCGAACACCTCGAAGTACCGCGACGGCGTCTACCACTCGGGCGACCTCGGCCACATCCTCGAGCGCGACGGCAAGCGCTATCTGTTCTTCGACGGCCGCACCGACGACTGGATCCGCAAGGACGGCGAGAACTTCTCCGCGCTGCAGGTGGCGCGCCTGATCCAGGAGCACGACGACATTGTGCTCGCCGCCGCCTACGGCGTGCCGTGCTCGGTCTCGGACGAGCTGGTGATGGTCGCGCTCAAGCTGCGCGACGGCGCGACGTTCGACCCGCAGGGGTTCTTCGACTACTGCGAGGCGCAGATCACCGGCGGCGGCATGGATCGCAAGTGGTTCCCGGATTTCGTCCGCATCGTCGACGAGTTCGAGTACACCCAGACCGAGAAGATCCTGGTGCGGAACCTGAAGAAGCTGCACTTCGATCTGAACCGGCTCGGCGACGAGGCGCGGATCTTCTGGCGTAGGCGCGGCGACACGTCGTTCCGGCCGCTCGCGCGCGGCGACTACGAGGAGCTGCGCCGCGAGTTCGCCGCCCGGGAGAAGCTCGAGCTGCTCGACCGCTGACGACGGTGGCGCTGCCGCAGTCGTGGGCCGGCTCGCCGTGAAGCGCTGGCTCGCGATCGTCGTGGCGAGCGGGGTGCTGGCCGCGGCCGGCTTCGCACGGTGGACGCCGCCACGGCGCGCGGGCGACCTTTACCCCCGGCCCGACGCGCTCGAGTACGAAGCGTCGGCACGCAGCCTGCGCGACGGGACCGGCTACTCGATCCCGATCGCCGGCCGGCGGTACGCGCCACGCTATCCGCCGGGCTTTCCGGCCTTGCTGGTGCCGTTTCTCGCGGTCCGGGATTCCGGGCCCGGCTCGGGGATCGTCGCCGTGCTCGCCACCGCGCTGCTCGGCATCGCGCTCGCGATGCTCGCTGCGTGGGCGGCGAGCGG
>JBFMAS010000147.1:0-19409 GCA_040755575.1 Thermodesulfobacteriota bacterium | reverse complement strand
CCTCGCGTCGCCCTTCGTTTCGTGGGGCGAGCGCGCGCTCGGCGGCCGTCGGGTCGCCCGGGTGAGCTGCCGGGTGGTCGTCGGCGAGCCCATGCAGGCGATCCTCGACGCCGCCCGGCGTGCCGACCTGATCGTGATGGCGACCACGGGCCGCGGTGCGCTGTCGCACCTGCTGATCGGCAGCGTCGCGGAGAAGGTGGTGCGTCACGCGCCCGTCCCGGTGCTGACGATCGGGCGCAAGGCCGCGGCGCGCCTCGGCCGGGGACGCGCCGGCGGGAGACGACGCAGCCGAGGATGAGCAACCGATGAGCGATGCCAGGAACGTGGAGACGATTTTGGTCCCGACCGACTTCTCGCCGGACGCGGCGGCGGCGCTCGACTGGGCACGGGCGCTCGCCGCCGAGCGCGGCGCGCGGATCGTCCTGGCGCACGCCGTCATGGTGACGACTCCGCCCGCGCCCGAGTACCTGCCCATCGAGGAGCGCTTCTGGTCGGCGCTGGGCGACGAGGCGCGCAAGCAGCTCGACGCGCTGGCGGCCTCGCTGCGCGCGCAGGGCCTCGCCGTCGAGACCGAGCTGACCATCGAGCCGGTGGTCGCGCACGTCCTCGAGGTCGCGGCGAGGCAGCGGGCCGACGTGATCGTCGCCGGCACGCGCGGCTTGACGCGCTGGAAGCGCGTCGTGCTGGGCAGCGTCGCCGCCCGGCTGGTGCGTACCGCCGGCTGCCCCGTGGTGACGGTGCGCGCCGACGAGCAGCGTGCGCCGCGCCCGGTGCGCACGATCCTCGTGCCCACCGACTTCTCGGACGACGCCGCGCGCGCCGCCGGCGCGGCGGCGACGCTGCTCGGCACGAGCCCCGGCCGCCGGCTCGTGCTGCTGCACGCCTACCGCTACCCCGCCGTGTTCGGCAGCGCTCCGGCGATCGTGCTGGCGCACGCCATCGAGCGGCTCGTCGCCGACACGGAGCGAGCGGTCGAGGAGATCGCCGCACGCCTGCGCGGCCAGGGCACGGTGGTCGAGAGCCGGGCGGTGGAGGGGCCGCCCTGGCAGGTGATCCTCGAGCACGCGCAGGAGGTCGACGCCGACCTGATCGCCATGGGGACGCACGGCCGCTCTGGGCTCGACCGCCTGCTGCTCGGCAGCACGGCGGAGCGCGTGCTGTCCGCCGCGCCCTGCCCGGTGCTGACCGTGCACTGCGCGGAGGCCGCGGCACCGGACGCACGGGCGCCGGCACCCTGAGCGCCGCGCGACGTCGCGGGGTCGCGGGGTCGCGCCGGGACGCGGTCAGCCGGTCACGGAGCGCGCTTGCCGCTCGCCTCGAGCTGGCGCACGTACTCGGCGAGGAGCTGCACGGTGCTCAGCGCGCCGCGGTGCTGGCGCGGGCTGCCCTCGAGCGCCTGCTCCATGACGCGTCCCCACACCGGCATCGTCGCGTCGCCGTGGGCGCGGATCGTGCGCCGTCCGTCGATGACCTTCATCAGCTCGGGGACGCCGAGCGTCGACTTGGTGAGGTCGGTCGGCGGCGGCGACAGCGCCGGCGCGGCGGGGCCGTCGCCGCGGCCGTCGACGCCGTGGCAGGACGCGCACAGCGTCCGGTAGAGGTTCTCGCCCTCGCTCGTCGCTCGTGACGTCGCCGGTGCGGACGCGCAGATCGCCAGGGCGGCGAGCAGCAGCACCGCCGGCCGCGCCGCCCGGCGGCACCCGTCGCGCGCCCCGCGCCGCCGTCGCGCGTCCGCCGTCGTGCCGGCTTTCGCGATGCGTCCGCGCTTCCACGTCATGGCGGCGTTATCGCGGGCCTTCGTGCATCGTGCAACCGCGCGGCGTGCGGCCGGGGCGCTTTCGTGGCGAGGCGAAGCCTGCTTTAAGCTCGCGCATGAGCCGCGGATCCCGATCGGCGAGGGCGAGTCGAAGTGCTTGAAGCAGCGCCGACGCTCGAGTTCCTCGGCGGAGCGGGCACGGTCACCGGGTCGAAGCACCTGGTGCGGGCCGGATCGGCGCAGGTGCTGCTCGATTGCGGCATGTTCCAGGGCGAGAAGCCGCTGCGCCTGCGCAACTGGCAGCCGCTGCCGCTCGACCCCGAGGCGCTCTCGGCGGTCGTGCTGAGCCATGCGCACATCGACCACAGCGGCGCGCTGCCGCTGCTCTTCAAGCAAGGATTTCGCGGGCCGATCTACTGCACGCCCGCGACCTCCGACCTGCTCGCCATCCTTCTCCTCGACTCGGCGAACCTGCAGGAGGAGGAGGCGGAGTTCGCGAACCGGCGCGGCTACTCGAGGCATCGGCCGGCGCTGCCGCTCTACACGACCGAGGACGTCGAGAAGGTCTGGCACCTGGTGCAGGTGCGCCGGCGCGACGAGTGGTTCCGCGTCGCGGGCGGCGTCACGGCCCGCTTCCGCCAGGCGGGCCACATCCTCGGCTCGGCGATCGTCGAGCTCGACACCGCGGGCGCGTCGCCCTGCCGGCTCGTGTTCTCGGGCGACCTCGGGCGCTGGAAGCGGCCGATCCTGCACGACCCGCAGCTGATCGACGAGGGCGACGTCGTGCTCGTCGAGTCGACCTACGGCGACCGCGTCCACCCGACCGACCCGACGAGCGCGCTCGCGCGCGTCGTGAACGAGACCGTCGACCGCGGCGGCGTGCTGGTCGTACCGGCCTTCGCGGTGGGTCGCACGCAGGAGCTCCTCTGGGGGCTGCGCCACCTCGAGGACACCGACCGCATCCCCGTCGTGCCCGTGTACGTCGACAGCCCGATGGCGTCCAACGTGACCAAGATCTACGCGCGGCACCGCGACGAGCACGACGTCGACATGCAGGCGCTGACCGATGCGCGCCGCAACCCGCTGCAGACGCGCCGCTTCGAGCTCGTGCGCAACCTCGCCGACTCGCGCGAGATCGGCGAGGCCAAGGGGCCGATGATCATCGTGGCCGGCAGCGGCATGGCGACCGGCGGCCGCGTGCTGCACCACCTGCGCAAGCGCCTGCCCGAGGAGCGCAACACGGTGCTGCTCACCGGCTTCCAGGCCGCGGGGACGCGCGGCCGCGCGCTCCTCGAGGGCGCGAAGCAGCTTCGCATCTTCGGCGAGGACGTCGCGGTACGCGCTCGGGTGGTGTCGGTCGAGGGCTTCTCGGCCCACGCCGACCGCAACGACGTCCTGCGCTGGCTGCGCGGCTTCCGCCGCCCGCCGCGCAAGCTGTGGGTCGTGCACGGCGAGCCGCCCGCGGCCGAGAGCCTGGTCGCGCTGGTGCGCGAGCAGCTCGGCTGGGACGCGAGCGTCGCAGGCGACGGCGCCCTGGTCACGCTCGCCGTGTGACGTGCGCCGCGCCGCGGCGCGCGGTCACCCGCGCGCGCGGACGGTGAGAACCGGGCACGGCGCGGCCGGCAGCACGCGCTCGGCGGTGCTGCCGATCCACAGCCGCTCGACGCCCGAGCGCCCGTGCGTGCCCATCGCGATCAGGTCGACGCCGAGGCCCTTCGCCTCTTCGACGATCACCTCGGCGGGATGGCCTTCGCGCACGCGCACCTCGACGGTGAGGCCGGGGTGCGTGAGGCGCCGCGCGAGCGCCGCGAGGTTGCCGTGCGCCGACGCGATTGACGCGCGCACCGCGTCCTCGATGTCGCGCGCCGAGGCCGAGTACGGCGCGTCGGCGGGCAGCCGATGCGCGTGCAGCAGGACGTGGCGCGCCGACGTCGCGGGCAGCAGCAGACTCTGCGCCGACTCCACGGCGTGCCAGGCCTCCTGCGAGAAGTCGGTCGGGACGAGCACCGAGCGCAGCGGGTCGGGGTGGCGCGCGTCGTCGGGGTGCACGGTGAGGACGGGGCAGGGCGCGTCGCGTACCAGGCGCGCCGCCGTGCTGCCGAGCAGGACGCGCTTCCACCCGGTGCGCCCGCGCGTGCCGGCGACGAGGAGATCGGCGCGATGGCGCGCGGCGATCTCGAGGACGCCCGTGACGGCGGGCGCGAGCGCGAGCTCCGAGGAGCACGGTACGCCCGTCGTCTGCAGCGCGGCGACGAGCGCGTCGAGCTGCGCCTGCGCCGCGCGGCGGGTCTCGTCGAAGTAGCTCGCGGGCAGGACGACGAACTCGGGCGCGGGCGGCGCGACCGGAGCCGACGCGTGCGCGACCACCAGCCGAGCGCCGTGCTCGCGCGCGATCGCCGCGGCCCAGTTGAGCGCGGTGCCCGCCGTGTCCGAGAAGTCGGTCGCGACGACGACCGTCCGCAGCCCGCTCACCGGGCCGCCTCCTGGCCGCCCGGCCGCTCCTCGAGGATCCGCAGCTCGTCGCCCGTGACGGGGTGGACCGCGTGCGTCTCGTCGAACCAGATCCAGGCATCGAACTGCAGCGGCAGCGAGGCGTGGAAGTAGTGGCTCTGCAGCTCGGTCTCGGGCCGATAGACGACGCCGATCGCGCGCTCGAGCCGCGGCGCGATGAGCTCGCCGCGCACCTCCGCACGCTCCGGCTCGCGGAGCTGCAGGACGAACGCCGGCAGGGTGCTGTCGTGGCACAGCCGCTCGTAGCTCTCGGGGTGCGCGGGCCGCACGCGCATCACCTCCATGGAGCCGTCCCAGTCGTGCGCCGCCGCGACCGTGCCGTGATCCGTGCCGAAGCCGATCAGGAAGGCCGCCGCACCGAAGCGCTCGCGGCACAGCTGGCCGACGTTGAGCTGGCCGCGAACGCCCATCTCGGTCGCTCGCGCGTCGCCGACGTGCGAGTTGTGCTCCCAGACGACGGCCTTCGACGCCGGGCCGTGGAGCTCGAGCAGCGCCTCGAGGGTGTCGAACATGTGGCCGTCGCGCAGGTTCCAGGACTCGTCGCCGCCGTAGTACATCGCCCGGTAGTAGCGCTCCGCGTTGGCGACCAGCGTCGCGTTGCGTGCGGCGTCGAAGAAGCGGTCGCCGTCGCGCTGCGAGTACTCGATGCGCCGCGCGAGGAGGTCGGCCAGCATGGCGGTCGTGTCCCGCTCGCACACGCGGTAGCGCCCGCTGATCGCGGCGCCGCCGTACGCTTGCGGGTCACCCTCCCAGGGCGTCAAGCATGCATAGCGCTTGCGCGCGATGCGCGCGGCGTCGGGATCGACCCGGTCCAGGTAGTCGAGCACCGCCCGGATCGAGGCGAACATCGAGTACAGGTCGAGGCCGTAGAAGCCCGCGGTTGCCGCCTCGCCGCGCGAGGCGTTCCACTGCCGCAGCCAGCGCACGAAGTCGAGCGTCTCCCGGTTGCGCCACATCCAGACGGGGAAGCGCGCGAACGGGCCGCCGGCGAGCGGTGCGCCGTCGGCGACGCCGCGCACGTGGCGGTGCACGACCGCGGCGTCCGGCCAGTCGCCCTCGATCGCGACGATCCCGAAGCCGTGGCGCTCGATCAGCGCCCGCGTGATGCGCGCGCGCATCCGGTAGAACTCCGAGGTGCCGTGCGTCGCCTCGCCGAGGCACACGACGCGGGCGCCCTCGAGGCGCTCGAGGAGCGGTCCGAGGTCCGCTCGGTCGAGGTCGTCGAAGCGCCACGCCGCCTCGCGGATCAGCCCGGCGACCGTCCCCGGCCTGCTCGGCGCACGCTGCTCGCGACCGTCCCAGGCCGCCTCGTCCTCGGCGCGCCAGCCCTGCACGCCGACCAGCGGCACGAAGCGCACGTCGCCGAGCGACTCGTGCGCGAGCGTGCCGTCGGCGCGCCGCGTGATCCGCACCAGCGTCTGCAGCTCGCGGTCCTGCCCGATGGGCATGACCAGGCGGCCGCCGACCGCGAGCTGGTCGAGCAGCGCCTCGGGCACGCCCGGGCCGCCGGCCGCGACGACGATCGCGTCGTACGGCGCGCCGTCGGACCAGCCGAGCGTGCCGTCGGCGTGGTGGACCGCGACGTTGTCGTAGCCGAGCGCGCGCAGGCGCTCGGCCGCGGTCCGCGCCAGTTCCTCATACCGCTCGATGGTGATCACCTCGCGCGCGATCCGCGACAGCACCGCCGCCGCGTAGCCCGAGCCCGTGCCGATCTCGAGCACACGGTCGCCCGGCCCGAGCTCGAGGGCCGCCGTCATCAGCGCGACGATGTACGGCTGCGAGATGGTCTGGCCACACTCGATCGGCAGCGGGCTGTCGCGGTAGGCGAACTCCTCGAGCTCGGGCGGCAGGAACGCCTCCCGCGGCACCTCGCGCAGGGCGGCGAGGACGCGTGCGTCGCGTATGCCGCGCGCCTCGACCTGCGTCGCGACCATCCGCTCGCGCTGCTGCTTGCTGTTCATCGCTCCGTCCTCCGGCGTGGTCCCGACCCCCCCACACGCCGGTCGGGCGCTCAGGCGCCGGCCGGCACGGGTCGGCGCTGCTCGAGGCGCAGCACGCGTCGCTCGAGGCGCTTCACCTCCTCCTCGGTGGCGACGTGCATCTGCTTCAGGATGCGCCGTTCCGCCTCGCGCAGCGCCCGCTCGGCGCTCGCCGTGCGCCGCTCGACCTCGGCGCGCAGCCGCTGCACGGCGCGCTGCACCGCCTTCTGCACCTCGGCCCGGTTGCGGTCGACCAGCTTCTGCGCGCGCTTGCCGAGCATCTCCAGCGTGGCCTCGAGGCCGTCGCGCGCGCCGTGCCGCTTCACCGCTCGTCTGGCCGTCGTCTTCGCCATGATCGTCTCCCTGTGCTGGGCACGGCGGAGCAAGCCGTCTGCCATGGCGTCGCCGGCCGCCGCTCGCCCGCGCGGGCCCTCGCAAGGCAAATTTCCCAGCCACGCGAGCGAGGCGGTGCAGCCGTTCGAGATGCTGGGAAGGTGCGCTCGTCCCGGCACGAAACCGCCGCGCCCGAGTGCTTCGCGCGAAGCGGGCAGGGGCACGTCGCTTGCAACCCATCGTGGCACGGGGATCTCGACATGACCACCACCCCTCCGGGCCACCGCGAGGTCCGCCACGTGATGACGCCCGTCGTGCGCACGCTGCGCCACGACGATCACCTCGAGGTCGCGGACGAGCTCATGGCCGGGCACCGCATCCGGCACCTGCCGGTCCTCGACGAGCGCGGCGTCGTGTGCGGCATCGTCAGCCAGCGCGATCTGTTCCGCGGCGCGCTGGCGAAGGCGCTCGGCTACGGGCGCACGGCGCAGCACAGGCTGCACTCGACGCTCCGCGTGCGCGAGGTCATGAGCCCCCACGTCGTCACCATCGGGCCGTTCGAGCCCATCGAGAACGCCGCCCGGCTGATGCTCGAGCACAAGATCGGCTGCCTGCCGGTGGTCGACGGACAGAAGCTCGTCGGCATCGTGACCGAGACCGACTTCGTCGAGCTCGTGCTCGAGGGCTCGGGGGGACTCGACTCCTAGCTCTGCAGGTAGACGAGCCAGATGCCGACCGCGTACAGCACCATCATGAGCGCGGCGCTCGGCTCCAGCGCGGCGAGTCGGCCCGCGGCGCGGTAGACGATGGCCGCGAGGCCGATGCCCATCAGCACCATGGCGATCAGGCCCGACAGCGCGTGCACCGGGCTCACGGCGGCGAAGATCGAGCCCGGCGCGGCGAGGTCGAGGGCGAGGAACAGCGACATGTTGAAGGCGTTGCTGCCGAACAGGTTGCCGACGGCGAGGTCGTAGGCCCGTATCCGCACCGCCGCGAGCGACGTGACCAGCTCGGGCAGGGTGGTCGCGATCGCGACGAGCCAGGTCCCGACGAAGCTCTTCGCGAGACCGGTCGCCTCGGCGAGCGCGTTCGCCGACGCGGCGAATAGCGGCGCCGCGACCAGGATCACCGCCGCGGCCAGGACGAAGCCGCGGATGGCGCGGCGCAGCTCCTGGTGGTCGGTCTCGGGGGCGGTGCCGGCGCGCACCGTCTTCGCCTCGTCGCCCATCTCCTCGACGCGCGCCGCGGTGCGCGCGAGCTCGCTGTTGCGGAACAGCGTCCGCACGCCCGCGACGTAGCCGAGCGCGAGCAGCAGCGGCCCGACGCCCACGCCGAGCACCGACTCGCGCGGCTGCAGCAGCACGCAGATCGCCGCGCTGGCCGTCAGCGTGATGGCGAGCGACGCGGCGAGGGCGTTGTCGATCGCCGCGCGGCGAAACACGTCGCGCCCCGGCACCAGGCTCACGATGGCGAGGGTCAGCATGTTCGAGATGTTGCTGCCGAACAGCCCGCCGACGCCGAGGTCGGGCGCGCCGAGCAGCACCGCCGAGACGTCGCTCATCAGCTCCGGCAGCGAGGTCGCGACGGCGACGAACACCGACCCGACCCACAGGCCGCCGAGCCGCGTGCGCGCGGCGATCGCGTCGCCGTCCCGTGCGAGGCGGACGCCGGCGAAGCCGACGACCGCCGCGCTCGCGAGGAGGGCTGCGATGATCAGCGGCAGCGACACCCGGCCACGTCTCCGCTCGTCAGCAGGGTCATCCGCGCGTCGCCGGCGATCCTGGCGATGCGGCCCCGGCCCCGGACGGCTCCCCGGCGGGCGCGTACATCGTCGTCACGTAGTCCTCGAGCATTCGCTGCGCGCTGAAGCGCGGGGCGAGGCGCTGCATCGACGCGCAGACCTTCGCGATCCAGCGCTGCGGCAGGCCGCTCGCGTCGCGCTCGTAGAACAGCGGCACGATCTCGTACTCGAGCAGGTCGAACAGGACCAGCGCGTCGTGGTCGTCCTGCGCCGCGGGGTCGCCGTGCGGCGAGTCGATCGCCCAGCCGACCTCGGGGTCGAAGCCCTCGCACCACCAGCCGTCGAGCACGCTCAGGTTGAGCCCGCCGTTGAGCGCCACCTTCATCCCGCTCGTGCCGCTCGCCTCGAACGGCGGCCGCGGCAGGTTGAGCCACAGGTCGACGCCGGCGACGAGGCGGCGCGCCATGTCGAGGTCGTAGTCCTCGAGGAAGGCGATGCGCCGGCCGACGTTCGGGGCGCGGCGCGCCTCGAGGAGGCGGCGCAGCGTGTGCTTCGCTTCCTCGTCGGCGGGATGCGCCTTGCCGGCGATCACGACCTGGATCGGGCGGGCAGCGTCGTCGAGCAGGCGGATGCCGCGCTCCAGGCGGTGCATGAGCAGATGGAGGCGCTTGTAGGTCGCCACGCGACGGGCGAAGCCGATGGTGAGCGCGTCCGGATCGAACACCTGCGCCGCCTGCTCGACGTAGTCGGGCGCCTCGCCGCGCGACAGGCGGTCGCGGACGGACTTGTCGCGCACGTAGTCGACCAGATGCGAGCGCAGCTCGCGTCGTACCTGCCAGAGCTCCGCCGCGGGGACGTTCGCGAGCGGCTCCCAGGTGGCCGGGTCGGACAGGCGCAGCCGCCAGCCGTTCGTCAAGTATCGATCGAGCAGCGCCTGCATGCGCGTCGACATCCACGACGTGCTGTGCACGCCGTTGGTGACGTGGGTGATCGGCACCTGCTCGACGGGCGTCTCGGGCCACAGCGGCCGCCACATCGCGCGCGCCACCTCGCCGTGGCGCCGCGAGACGCCGTTCGCGGCCCGGCTCGTGCGCAGCGCGAGCGGCGTGATGTTGATCGGCTCGTGCTGGTCCTCGGGCCGGAAGCGGCCGAAGCCGTAGAGCGTCGAGCGCGGCAAGCCCCAGCGGTCGGCGTAGCCGCCGAGCACCGGATCGACCTCCTCGATCGCGTACCACTCGTTGCCCGCGGCGACCGGCGTGTGCGTCGTGAAGACGCACGTGCTGCGCACGGCGCGAAGCGCGTCCTCGGTCGAGAGCCCATTCGCGACCAGGGTGGCGAAGCGCTGCAGGTTGCCGAGCGCCGCATGTCCCTCGTTGAGGTGGATGAGACCGGGGTGGATGCCGAGGGCGGCGAGCGCCTCGACGCCGGCGATGCCGAGCACCGCGTACTGCGCGAGGCGTGCGTAGCGGTCGCCGACGTAGAGCCGTGCCGTGATCCAGCGGTCCATGGTGGCGTTCGGCTCGCAATCGGTATCGAGCAGGTAGAGCGGCACGCGTCCGACGTCGGCGCGCCAGATCTGCGCCTGCACGGGCCGCCCGCGGATCTCGATCGGGACGGCGAGCGGCCGCCCGTCGTCGCCCGTGACGCGGGCGAGCGCATGGCGCTCGAAGTCGGTCGTCACCCAGGACTCGTGCTGCCAGCCGGCGAGGTCGAGCCGCTGGTGGAAGTAGCCCTGCCGGTAGAGCAGGCCGACGCCGACCATCGGCAGCGCGAGGTCGGACGCCGCCTTCAGCATGTCGCCCGCGAGCACCCCGAGCCCGCCGCCGTAGAGCGGCAGCGCGGCGTGGAGCGCGAACTCGGAGCAGAAGTACGCCACCGGCCGCTCGGGCGAGATGGTACCCGCGACCCGGCTCGGGCGGTCGCGCTGCGCGTCGAGCCGCGCGAGCTGCGCTTCCAGCCGCGCGAGGAAGCCGGCGTCGCCCGCGAGCTCGCGCAGCCGATGCGGCGGCACGGCCTCGAGCAGCCAGCGGGGGTTGCCGCCCGAGCGCTTCCACAGCGCCGGGTCGATCGCGCGGAACAGCTCCGGACCGCCGGGCGCCCAGATCCACGAGTAGTCGTACGCCACCCGCGCGAGGCCGAGCAGCGGCTCGGGCAGGCGCTCGGCGAGCTCGCCGATGGCGCGCTCGACGTCCCGCCGGCCCCCGCCGCTGGCACCCGCCGAGTCCGCGCCGGCGCTCATGCGCTCAACCAGTTGCTTGACCAGCGGCCGTCGCGCCGGGCGCCGCGCCCTCGGCCGCGCGGTGCAGCTTGCCGAGCTCGTGCTCGACGGCGGTCACCAGGTCGTGCAGGTCCGGCAGCGCGTCCCAGTCGGCGTTGAAGCCCCAGAAGAGCGTCCCGTCGTAGCTGAACAGCGCGACCCCGAGCGCCTGGTTGGGGAACAGCGGCACCAGCGGGTACACGGCGAGCAGGCGCGAGCCGAGCAGGTAGAGCGGGAACTGCGGTCCGGGGACGTTGGTGACGATCACGTTGTACGGACGCGCCATCTCGGTGAGGCGCTCGAGGTCGACGAACAGCGAGCTGAACGTGCGGTCGCTGATCGCCTCGATGGCCTGGATGCCCGACGACTGGCGCGAGCCCTTGCTGCGCGTGGTCTCGGCGATGACCCGCTCGAGCCTGCGCCGCGGATCGGGCTCGTCGACCGGCAGGCAGGCGCGCAGCATCGCGATGCGGTTCCCCATCTGCCTGCGCGACGTTTCGCTGCGGACGCTCACCGGCAGCACGGCGCGGAAGTCGAGCGTGTCGACGTCCTCCCCGCGCCTCGACAGGAAGCGGCGCAGCGCACCGGACATTACCGCGAGCACCACGTCGTTGACCGTCCCGCCGAGCCGAGCCTTGATCTCGCGCACCGCGCCGAGGTCCATCGTGGCCCAGTCGAAGCGCCGGTGCGGCCCGGTCGGAACGTTGAACGGCGTCGGCGACGCCGGGCTCAGGCCGGCGGTCAGCACCTCGCGGATGCCCTGCAGCGCCTCGAGGGCGCCGTGCCACGCGGCGCGCGGCGAGGACAGCAGGCGACGCGCGAGGTCGAGCGGCGCGGTCGCTCGGTAGGCGAGGTCCGCGAACAGCAGCTCGACCGGGCTCGGCGTCGAGCGTGGCATCCAGCGCGGCGCCGGCTCGTCCTCGTGCGGGTCCGCGTCGGGCGTCACCCGCATCAGGCTGCCGGCGAGCTCCACGCTGCCGACGCCGTCGATCATGCAGTGGTGCACCTTGGTGATGATCGCGAAGCGCCCGCCCTCGACGCCCTCCACCAGCCACATCTCCCACAGCGGCTTGCCGCGATCGAGCTCCTGCGACATCAGCCGGCCGGCGAGGCGCTTCAGCATGCGCTCGTCGCCCGGCGCCGGCAGGCGCGTGTGGCGCACGTGGTAGGCGAGGTTGAAGTGCGTGTCGTCGACCCACACCGGGTGGCCGAGGAGTGGTGTGCGGACGATGCGCTGGAGGTAGCGCGGGATGCGATGGATCCGCCCTTCGACGAGCCGGTAGAGGCGCGCGAAGTCGAGCCCGCCGTCCGGCCGGACGAGCTCGCCGCCCTCGAACACCGACACCGCGCCGATGTGCATGTGCGTGTCGCGGTCCTCGATGTCGAGAAAGCTCTCGTCGAGGGCGGTCAGGCGTTCGTAGTGCGCGTACGGCACCGCTCCCTCCCCGGTCGCTGCATCGCCGATCGTATCACCACCCGGCGCGCGGAAGACAGCGCCTCGTCGCGCGCCCGAGTCATGGCCGGGGCGGCGTCTGGTACTCGACGCCGATCCGCTCGAGGCGGCGCTTGAAGTCCGCGAGCACCGTCGCGGCGAGCGCCTGCTCGAGCTCCTGCGGCGACGCGGCCTCGAGCGCGAGCCCGCGGTAGTCGGCGCGCGCGGGCTCGCGTCCGAGGCAGCTCCGCTCCGGCGGCGTCGCGCCGCCGCGGAAGACGACCGCGAAGGCCGCGAGCATGTGGTACGACATCTCGCGCTGCAGCCGTTCGACGTCGGCCTTGCGCTCGGGGTGCCGGCGGATGAGCGCGCCGATGCGGTTCTCGCCGAAGCCCACGTGCCGGCGCTCGTCCGCGATGACGCCGGCGAGCGTGTGCGCGAACTTGACGTTGCTCCCCTTGCTGAGCGCGTGCAGCATCTCGAGGACGGCGAACGCCATGCCCTCGAGGACGACGTTCTGCCCGACGATTCCGGCGACGAAGTCGCGCCGGTCCACCTTGTCGAGCAGCAGGTCCGTGAAGCGAAGCAGGTCGAGGTACGCGACGCCGAGCGCCTTCACGGCAGCGCTCCGAGGAGGTGGCGCACGACGTACACCGTCGCGGCTCCGCTCGCGATGAAGGCGGAGGTCGCGATCAGCGAGCGGCGCGAGAGCCGGCTCACCCCGCAGACGCCGTGGCCGCTCGTGCAGCCGCCGCCGAGCCGCGCCCCGAGGCCGACCAGCACGCCGGCCACGGCGTACACGGCGAGCGCCTGCGGCGCCTCGATCGCGAGCGCTCGTGGCGCGACGAGCCGCACGGCGATGCCGCCGGTCGCGAGGCCGGCGAGGAAGAGGACGCGCCAGGCGACCTCGCCCCGCACCGGCGTCAGCACGCCGGCCAGGATGCCGCTGATCCCCGCGATGCGGCCGTCGCCGAGCAGCAGCAGCGAGGCCGAGAGCCCGATCAGCGCACCGCCGAGAAGGGCGGTGAGCCAGGTGAGCGATTCGGTCATCGACGTCTCCTCAGACGAGCAGAAGGGGCAGGTTCATTTCGAGGAGGCGATTCAAGATCCGTACCGAGCCCGTCGAGCGCTGCGGCTCGCGGCATCGCGCTTGCTCCGCGACGCCGCGTTGCTCTACACGGTCGCCTTCCTGGGTGGCGTCGCGGGCTCGTTGCACTGCATCGGCATGTGCGGCGGCTTTCCGCTCGCGCTCGCCCGCGCGCGCACGCGGAACCTGCCGCGGCAGCTCCTCTACAACGCAGGACGGCTCAACGCCCTCGCCTTCGTCGGCGCCGTCAGCGGCGGCGCCGGCGCGGCCGTCGCCGGCTCCATACCGCTGCAGGGGATCGAGCGCGCGCTCGCGATCGTCGCGGGCGTGCTGATCGTCCTGGTCGGGCTCGAGATGCTCGGGCTCGTCGGCCGGGTCTCGGCGCGCCTTGCGGCGCTCACGCAGCGCACGCTGACGCGCTGGCTCGGCGGCGCCATCTCCTCGCCGTCGCCGCTCGCCCCGCTCGCGCTCGGCGTGTTCAACGCGTTCCTGCCGTGTCATCTGATCTACGCCTTCGCGGCGCGCGCGGCCGCGACCGCCTCGGCGCTCGAGGGCGCTCTGCTCATGCTCGCGTTCGGCGCCGGCACGCTGCCCGCGATGCTCGTGCTCGGTGCGACGCGCGTCCTCGCGCGGCCGGCGCTGCGCGCGCGCCTGTCGCTCGCGTCTGGCGCGCTGGTGCTCGCCTTCGGCGTCGTCACGCTGCTGCGCGGGCTGCTCGCCGGCGCGACGCACGTCCACTGACGCGGCTCACGCACCGACGCCCGCGATCCCGAGCGCGAGCGCGAGGAGCGCGGTCAGCAGCAGCTTGAGCGCCGCGATCACGCCGCTCGCCGCGAGCCACGTCGACACGCGCAGCGCGCGGTTGCGGTGCAGTGCGAGCGCGACCGCGGGCGGGATGATCGCGTAGCTGACGGCGATGCGCAGGAAGTCGTTGTCGCCGAGGTGCCGCCACAGCGGTCCGCCGGCGAAGGCGTAGAGCGCGCAGGCGGCGGCGAGGATGAGCAGGAACTGCGTTCGCGAGAGCTGCAGCATGGTCCAGGGACCGTGGACGGGAAGCGGTGCGAACAGGCGCTCGCGTCTGGCTGGCTCGGTCATCGGGCGGGTGCTCTCCGCTCGCAGGGTCGATTCCCGGAATTGCGCCGCCGCGACAGGTGGTTTCGCAGCCTTGAGAAAGACGCGCGCGCAGACAGCCCGAATACGGCTGCCGCCGCTGGCATACGCCTTGCCATCCCCGCCGCGTCGGCCATGACGGACGAGCGAGAGCAGATCCTGCGCCAGATCGAGCAGCAACGCGCCACCTTGCTCGCGCTCGAGGCGAGGCTCGTGACCACGCCGGACACGCGCCGCCCGGCGCCGACGTGGCCGCCGAAGGGCTTCTACCTCACCTACTACGTCGTCGCGGGCGTGCTGATCGGGATCCTCGGCAGCCTGACGAGCTTCCTGTGCAACGTGCTGGGCTCGCTCGTCCTCGAGCAGGACCCGCTGCTCTTCCTGCGCGTGTACGGCACCGTGTTCCTCGGCGAGAAGGCGCTCGTCACCGACGATCTCAACTTCTTCATGCTGGTGGCGGTCGTGCACTTCTCGGTCGGCGCCCTCGCGGGCGCGGTGTTCCACGTGCTGGTCAACTTCTTCGTGCCCGAGCGCATCTGGCTGCAGATCGGGCTCGGGCTGCTCTACGGGATGCTGCTGTGGATCGTGAACTTCTACGTCGTCATCGTCTGGCTGCAGCGGGACCTGTTCGGGCAGGCGTACGTGCTGCAGCTCATGCCCGCGTGGGTCGCGGCGCTGACGCACATGGTGTACGGGCTCACGCTCGGCGTGCTGCAGCCGCTCGGGCGCTTCGTTCCCTATCGCGCGCATCCGGTGGTGGCATGAGGCGGGCGAGCCGCGGCGACGTGCGCCTCGTGCTGCTGGTCGTCGCCGCCGTCGCGCTGCTGGTTCCCTCGTCGGCGCTGCTCGCCCGCGCCCAGCAGCAGGACGAGCTGCTCGCGCACGGCCGCGTGGTCTACGACACCTACTGCGTCGGCTGCCACGGGCCCGACGGCGACGGCAAGGGACCCGCCGCGGCCATGCTGCTCGTCAAGCCCCGCGACTTCACGAGCGGGCTCTACAAGTTCCGCTCGACGCCGAACGGCACGCTGCCGACCGACGCCGACCTGCTGCGCACCGTCACCCTCGGTGTCAACCGCACGTCGATGCCGGAGTGGTCGCTGCTGCCCGAGCGGGAGCGCGTCGCCGTCGTCGAGTACGTCAAGAGCTTCTTTCCCGCGTGGCGTGAGCAGGGCGCGGGGACGCCGATCTTCATCCCCGAGCCGCCCGCGACGCTGGGCTCGGCGGAATCGGTGGCGCGCGGCCGCGAGCTCTACGAGCTGCTCGAGTGCGGCCGCTGCCACGGCGCGGCGGGGAGGGGCGACGGACCGTCGGCGGCGACGCTCGCGGCGGACAGCTGGGGCAACCCGCAGAAGCCGTTCGACTTCACCAAGGGCGCGCTCAAGAGCGGCGCGGCGCCGCAGGACGTCTACCGGACCTTCATGACCGGGCTCAACGGCACGGCGATGCCGTCGTACGCGGACGTCTTCGACAACCCGGACGGCGAGAGCATCCGGCCCGGCGACGCCTGGAACCTGGTGTCCTACATCCTGTCGCTGCGCGGGACGGCCGCGACGCGCGTCGCGCTGGGAGGAGGAAGCAAGTGATCGCGACCGTCGGCGGGCGCGTGCTCGTCAACCTCGACCTGGTCCGCTGGCACCTGATCGCGAGCGCGGGGTTCCTCGCGCTGTCGCTGCTCGGCGGGCTCGCGTACGCGTTCCAGTTCAACCACCTCTACCCGTTCGAGGGCGTCGAGTGGCTGTCGCCCGGCCGCGTGCGCATGGTGCACACCAACATGGCGGCGTACGGCTTCATCGCCAACGCCTTCATCGCGGGGATGCTGTTCGCGATCCCGCGCCTCACGCGGCGTCCCATCCTGTCGGACCGGCTCGGCTGGCTGATCTTCGTCGCCTGGCAGCTCTGCATGGTGCTGACGATCGTGGGCCAGCTCGCGGGCCACGGGCAGGCGATCGAGTGGGGCGAGACGCCGATCTTCGTCGACCCGTTGATCCTGGTCGGCCTCGTCCTGCTCGTCGTGAATCTCGCCGCGCCGATCGTGCAGACCGCCGAGCACGGGCTCTACGTGACGCTGTGGTACTTCCTCGCGGCGTTCGCCTGGACCGGGCTGGTCTACTTCATGGGCAACTACCTGCCGCAGTTCTGGGTCCCCGGGACGGCAGGGGCGGCGATCACCGGGCTCTTCATCCACGACCTGGTGGGGCTGTTCGTGACGCCGATCGGCTGGGGCCTGATGTACTTCTTCGTGCCGCTCCTCTTGCGCAAGCCGATCTGGAGCCATGCGCTGTCGCTGATCGGCTTCTGGGGAATCGCGTTCTTCTACCCGATGCAGGGCGTGCACCACTTCCTGTTCAGCCCGATCCCGATGTACGCGCAGTACGGCGCCGTGGTCGCGACCATCGCGATCGAGGTGGTGGTCTTGACGGTGCTGGTGAACTTCTTCGGCACGCTGCACGGGCGCTCCGAGGCGGTGCGCGGCAACCTCGCGATCCGCTGGTTCTACACCGGCATGATCATGTACGGCCTCACCTGCCTGCAGTGCGCCTTCCAGGTGACGCTCACCTTCCAGAAGGTGATCCACTTCTCGGACTGGGTCGTCGGGCACGCGCACATGGTGATGTTCGGCGTCTTCGGCTTCTGGATCTTCGGCTTCTTCGTCGAGCTGTGGCCGCGCGCGGTGGGACGCGCCTGGGTGCATCCGCGGCTCCTGACGGCGCACTACTGGCTCACGCTCGCGGGCCTGGCGCTGATGATCGTCGACCTCACGGCCGCGGGTCTCGTGCAGGGCTTCGACTGGTCCGGGCTCGGCCACTGGGGCAAGTCCGTCATCGACTCGATGCCGTTCTGGTGGGTGCGGACGCTCGCGGGGCTGATCATCATCGCGGGCCAGGTGTTCTTCTTCTACGCGCTGTGGGCGACCGCTCGACGGCCTGCGGAGAGCCTGGTGCCGGCGCCGGTGCCGGCGGAGGCCGCCTGAGTGGAACGCTTCGGCTCCACCTTCCTCGTCGCCGGCGTGGTGACCTTCCTGCTCGGCTTCTTCCTGCAGGGCGTCATGCCGATCATCACCCTGCGCCGCGTGCCGGTGCGCACGGTCGAGGAGGTCGCGCGCGAGGTGCCCGCCGAGTTCCAGCAGCTCGCGGAGGACTACCCGCAGGAGTTCGCGAGCAGCTTCGGCACGCCGAGCCCGCAGAGCTTCGCGCAGGCCCTCGTGCGAGGCCGCGACATCTACGTCGCGGAGGCGTGCTGGCACTGCCATTCGCAGTTCGTCCGGCCGGTGTCGAACGAGGACCTGCGCTTCGGTCCCGTGTCGCAGGCGAGCGAGTACCAGAACGAGATGAACCTGCCGCATCTCTTCGGCACGCGCCGCGTCGGTCCGGATTTGATCCGCGAGGCCGGGCGCCGCTCGAACGACTGGCACATGGCCCACCTCTACGACCCGCGCAGCGTCGCGCCGTACTCCGTCATGCCGGGCTATCCCTGGATGTTCGACGACGCGCGCCGGCCGACCGAGCGCGCGCTCGCGGTGGTCGCCTACCTGCAGTGGCTCGGAAGCTGGGTGAAGGACGGCGTCGTGCACGAGCCGGGCGAAGGCGTCGAGCGCGTCGCCGCCGAGGGAGGGGCGCGATGACGCGGCTCTCGCGCAAGGGGCTCGTGCTGTTCGCCATGACCGTCCTGGTCATGGCGGTCGCGGGGCTCGCCTTCGTCTACAAGATGGGCGAGTTCGCGATGACCATCGTCAAGGACGACGTCGCGGGCTTCGGCGCCGTGTCGGTCGCGACCTACCTGCTCGGCATGCTGCCGCTGCTCCTGCTGACGCTGTGGGCCGTGTTCTCGGGCCGCTTCCGCGACGTCGAGCGGCCGAAGTACCGGATGCTCGAGCTCGACGCGGAGATCGAGCGCGGCGGCGAGCTCGGCGCGGAGGGGTCGCGTGGCTGACGGCACGCCGCGCCCCGGCGGCCCGGGCGAGCCCGCCGGCCGCGAGCCGCACGCGGCGCCCGCCCCGCCGCCGGACCTCGGTCCGATCGTCGCCGCGCCGGGCGAGAGCGCCGCGGCCGCCTCGCGTCCCGATCAGCCGCTCGACGACGCGCGCTACCACATCTACGAAGCGAACCCTGCGCCCTGGTGGATCGGGCTCGGCTGGATCGCGTTCCTCGTGTTCGGTGCGATCTACCTGATCGTCAACCTCTTGGATTGACGTCCGTGCAGGACGCCTGCACGCACTGCGGCCTGCTGCTCGGCCGGCGCGCGCTGCGCGCCACCGTCGGCGGCGAAGCGGGCCGCTTCTGCTGCGTCGGCTGCGTGCTCGCCATGCAGGTGACGCGTGCGCGCGGCGACGCGGGCGCGGCGTCGAGCCTGCTCGTCCGCCTCGGCGTGGCGCTGTTCTTCGCCATGAACGTGATGATGACGAGCATGCCGACCTACGTGCCGCACGCGTACGGCGATGCGGAGGCCCCGCTCGACGGCCCGCTCTTCCTGCTGCTGCGCGTCCTGGCGGCGATCTTCGCGCTGCCCGTCCTCGCGATCCTGGGCGGACCGGTGCTCGGCGCGGCGGCGCAGGCTCTTCGCCGCGGACGTGCCGGCAGCGACGTCCTCGTGCTGCTCGCGGTGCTGGCGGCGTACGCGCTGTCGCTCGCCAACACGCTCGCCGGCCGCAGCGAGGTCTACTTCGATACCGCGGTCATGCTGCTCGTCCTGGTCACGGCCGGCCGCTACCTGGAGGCGCAGGCGCGCGCCGAGGCGGGCCGCGCGATCGAGGCGACGCTCGGGCCGCGGCGCGGGACGGCCTGCCGCCTGCGCGACGGCCGTCGCGAGGAGGTGGCCGCCGCCGAGCTGCGCCCCGGAGACGTCGTCGAGGTGTCGCCCGGCGACGCGTTCCCGACCGACGGCGTCGTCGTCGACGGTCGTGCGGCGGTCGACGAGTCCGCGCTCACCGGCGAGAGCCGGCCCGTCGTCAAGCATCCGGGCAGCGCGGTCGCCGGCGGGACGTGCAGCATCGACGGCCGCCTGCGCGTGCGCGTGTCCGCGGCGGCGTCGGAGAGCGCCGGCGCACGCATCGAGGCGCTGGTCCGTGCGGCCCGGCGCGAGCGCTCGGCCGCGGAGCGCCTCGCCGACCGCCTCGCGGGCTGGCTCGTCCCGCTCGTTCTCCTGCTGGCGCTCGCGGCGGGCGCCTGGTGGACGTCGCACGCGGGATTCGACCGCGGCGTCC
>JBFMAS010000146.1:0-3230 GCA_040755575.1 Thermodesulfobacteriota bacterium | reverse complement strand
GCCGCGAGCCCGAGCGCCGCCCGCGGCCCCGTGCCTACGACGAGGCGCGCGAGCTCGAGGCACGCGGCCGCCTCCGCCGCGGGCGCGCGCGTCTCGGCGGGGACGAGCCGCGCCAGCAGCTCCTCGAGCCGCGTGCCGGTCAGCGCCCGCGACAGCACGCGCGCACGCTCCGCGTCCTCGCCCGCCGGCTCGCCGCCGACCCGCCACGCGCCGGGGCGCAGCGCCACGTCGACGAGCTCGTCCGCCAGCACGACGGCCGGCCCGCGCAGCAGGAGACGCAGCCAGAGGTCCTGCGCGAGCGCGTGGCGCAGCGACGGATCGAAGCCGCCGGCCTCGACGGCGCGCGCGCGGTCCAGCAGCACGCCGGACAGGGCCGGCACGTCGCCCGCGAGCACGGCGCGCAGCGAGGCCTCCGGCACCGGCGCGGAGGCGACGGCCGCGCCGCTCGCGTCGACGCAGCGTGCCGCGACCAGGACCGCGACGGCGTCGGGCTCGGCCTCGAGCGCCGCGAGCTGCGCCGCGACGCAGCCCGGGCGCAGCACGTCTCGTCCCCCGAGCAGCACGACCCACGGCGTGCGTGCGAGCCCGAGCCCGAGGTTCCAGAGGTGCGCGACGCCGCGCCGCGGCTGGCAGACGATCCGCACGCGCGGGTCGGAGACGTGCGCCAGCGCCGCCGGCCCGTCGTCGACCGAGCCGTCGTCGAGCACCAGCACCTGGGCGACCGCCGGCTGAGCGAGCGCGCCGTCCACCGCGGCCGCGACGAAGGGCCCGTCGTTGCCCGAGGTGACCAGCACCGTGACGCTCGCTCCGGCGGGCTCGGTCATCGCTCACACCGCCGTGAGAGCGCGCGCGCCGGCCGGCGCCGCAGCGCTGCGCACCGTCTCGAGCCAGCGTGCGGCGATCGGACCAGCGGCCCAGCGCGCGTCGACCCGCGCCAGCGCCTCGTCGACGAGCCGCCGGCGCAGCGCGCCGTCGTCGAGCACGGCCCCGACCGCCGCGACGGCGTCGCGGGTGTCGTTGACCTCGAAGGTGAGACCGCTCCTGCCGTGCTCGATCAGCTCCTCGAACGCGCCCGCGCGCGACGCGACGACCGGGCAGCCGCAGGCCATCGCCTCGACGACCGACATGCCGAAGGGCTCGATCACCGACGTCGGCACGAGCGCGCCGCCGCTCGCGGCGAGCAGCGAGTAGAAGCGCGGCATGTGCGCGTAGGCGAGCGACGACACCCACTGCAGCCGGTCGACGAGGCCCGCCGCCTTGA
Source organism: Thermodesulfobacteriota bacterium (assembly GCA_040755575.1). GTDB lineage: Bacteria > Desulfobacterota > Binatia > UBA12015 > UBA12015 > DATCMB01. The sequence continues at coordinate 1,969 of JBFMAS010000146.1, read as the reverse complement.
CGGCGGCGAGGAACTCGCGCTTGACGTCGTCGGTCACGGCCCAGCCGCCGACGACCAGGAAGTCGACGTCGGCACGCGCGCGCGCGAGCGCCGCGGCGACGTCGACGAAATGGCGCCAGTTCTTCTCGGGCTCGAGCCGCCCGACCCAGCCGAGCAGCTTCCGGGGCGGCGCCACGCTCGGCGCGGCGAAGCGGAACATCGACCGGTCGACCGGGTTCGGCACGACGCGCAGCGGGATCGGCCCGCCGCGCAGCGCCGGGAACTCGCGGTAGATCAGCTCCGCCTCGTAGCGCGACGGCGTGATCACCAGCCGCGTCGCCGTCGCCTCGAGGTCCTGCAGGTACTGCAGGTTGTCGATGCGGTTCGAGTGCACCTCGGTGACCAGCGTGCCGGCGAACGAGGCGCGCGCGAGCACCGGGTAGACCTGCGGCGTGTCGAGCGCCGCGACCACGTCGAAGCGGCCGCGCGCGACGATGCGCTCGAGCCGCTCGAGCGAGCACGGGTACGTGACGTCCTCGAAGCCGGCGAACACCTCGCCGCCGCCGATGTCCTTCAGCAGCACCACCGCGGGCGCGAGGCCGTGCTCGCGGAAGCCGACCAGGCGGTTGCGCAGCACCGTCTCGCAGCCGCCGAGCGAGCAGAACTGGTAGACGAACAGGATCCTCATCCGGCGAGCGCCTTGACCACGCTGCCCGCGGCGTCGGCCGCCTCGATCCGCTCGAGCAGCGCGTCGACGCGCCGGCTCCAGCGGCTCTCGGCGACGAACGCCGCGACGCGTGCACGGTCGAGCGGAGTCTCGAGCGCGCGCGCGAGCGCCGCGTCGAAGCCGTCGCGCTCGCAGACGACGACGCCGGGCACGTCGCGCAGGTGCGGCATGCCGACGGCGACCACCGGCAGCCCGAGCGCCAGGTACTCGTACAGCTTGACGGGGTCGACCGCCTGCGTGAGCCGTCCCTCGCGGAACGGGATGATGCCGACCGACCAGTGCGCGGTGCGCTCGGCCAGCCGATCGTGCGGCACCATCCCGGGCAGCGCGACGTTCGGCGGCACGACGACGTCCTCGCCCTGCCCGTAGCCGACGATCTCGAAGCGCCACTCCGGGCGGCGCGCCGCCGCCTCGCGGACCAGGTCCCAGTCGAACCACGACGGCGTCAGGTGGCCGAAGTAGCCGATCACGGTCGCGCCGTCGCGCCGGGCGGGCTCGACGGCGCGCAGCGAGTCGAGGTCGACGCCGTTCGCGACCAGCGGGACCTGGCGCGCGGCGACCCGCGCGAGGTCGGCGGCCAGACGCGGGTGCGTCGCGACGACGACGTCCGCGTTGCGCGCCAGGTAGCGCTCGACGGCGTCGTCGTACCAGTACGCCTGCCCGACGCGCGAGAACTCCGCCCAGTCGTCGATGCAGTCGTAGACCGTGACGAAGCCGTGCGCGGCGAAGAGGCCGAGCCGCTCGAACAGCGCGACGTCCGGGAACTCCGCGAGGAAGACCCTGCGCAGACCCGGCGCGCCCGCGCGCAGGAGCCGGCGCTGGATCGCGGGGAGCTGGTCGATCGGCACCGACAGCACGCGCGGGTCGCCCGAGGCGAGGATGTCGTCGCCGAGCCGCCAGCGCCAGTAGAGGTAGACGACGCGGTGGCCGCGCCGCGCGAGCTCGCGCGCGATCCAGGTCGAGCGCTGGCCGCGCGTCTCGGAGTACGGGTCGGTGGCGTAGACCACCCAGAGCCAGCCGTCGCCGGTCGCCGCGGACGCTTCGGCGTCGGCGAGGAACCTCTCGAGCACGGCGGCCTCGAGCGACTTGACGCGCGAAGCGCCGTCGCCGCGCAGCCGCGTGCGCAGCGCGCGCACGCCGGAGCCGAGGCGATGCCCGAGGCGCAGCTTGTCGAGGATCCGCTGCGCGCGCAGGCGCAGCAGCGGCGCGAGCGCGGCCAGCGACTCGGCCTCGCGTGCGATCGTGGCGAGCTCCTGGCGCTGC
>JBFMAS010000145.1:0-2292 GCA_040755575.1 Thermodesulfobacteriota bacterium | reverse complement strand
GGGGCGCTGGTGTTCGCCACGGGCGCGCTGAGCTCGCACCTCGAGCGCCTGGGCGAGCAGCTCGACGAGGTGTCGCGCGCGGGCTCGCGCGCCGTCGAGCGCGTCGAGGACCTCGGCGTCGAGGCCGCGTCGCTGCGCGTCCTGTCCGAGCGCACGCGCGGCCTCGCCGAGCAGGTGCTCGGCAAGCTGCAGCTCAAGCGACGTCTTCTCCAGGGCGCGAGCACGCTGCTCGGCCGCGCGGGCCCCGCGACGCACGAGCTGCCCGGGAGGCCGCCCCCGGCGGCGAACGGCGGCGCGCAGGCGCGCGCGGAGCTCGACGCGATCCTCGCCCGGCACGCGGACCGCGTCGGCACCGTGCTGTTCGCGCCGACGCTGCGCTGGAGCCACGAGCTGTTCCAGCGGCCGCACCAGCTCGCGCGCGAGCTCGCGCGTCAGGGCTACCTGGTCTTCTACTGCGAGAGCCTGTGGCCGGAGCCCGGCACGCCGCCCTTCGCCGCGCTCGGCGAGCGCCTGTACGCCGCGCGCGCGCCGCTCGCGGCCTACGCGGAGATCGCGTCGCCGATCGTCTTCTTCCTGTCCTACAACGCCTTCGAGCTGAGCCCGCTGCGCGACGCCCGTGCGGTCTACGAGCTGATCGACGAGCTGCACGTCTTCCGCGGCGACCCCGAGGAGATCCGGCGCAACCACGAGCACCTGCTCGATACGGCCGACGTGGTCGTCGCGACCGCGCGCAACCTGCACCGCCGGATCGCCGACCGCCGGCCCGACGCGATCCTCTGCCCGAACGCCGCCGACTACGAGCACTTCCGCCGTGCGCGCGACGCGACGGTGCCCGTGCCGGCGGAGCTCGCGGCCGTCCTCCGTCCGGGCCGGCGGGTCGTCGGCTACTACGGCGCGCTCGCGACGTGGCTCGACTACGAGCTGGTGCGCTACGCGGCGCTCGAGCGGCCCGACCTGGAGTTCGTGCTGATCGGACCGGACTACGACGGCTCGCTGGCGGCGACCGACGTGCTGTCGCTCGACAACGTCCACCGCCTCGACGGCCAGCCCTACGCCGCGCTGCCGTCCTGCCTGCGCGCGTTCGACGTCGCGACGATCCCGTTCGTCGTCAACGACATCACCGAGTCGACGTCGCCGATCAAGCTGTTCGAGTACATGGCGGGCGGCAAGCCCGTCGTCACCACCGCGATGCAGGAATGCCTGCGCTACCCCGGCGTGCTGGTCGCGCGCGACGGCGCCGAGTACGTCGCGCAGATCGACCGCGCCCTGACGCTGGTCGGCGACCCGCACCATCTCGCCGTCATCGACGGCGTCGCGCGCGACAACACCTGGGCGGCGCGCGTCGCGCAGATCCGGGCGGCGCTCGCCAAGGGCACGATGCGGCATGCGGCCGCGCCGCCCGCCACGGCCTCGGCGGTGGAAGCGAGATGAGCGACGAAGCGCGACCGCGCGCGACCGTCGTCGTGCCGGCGTCGAGCGGCGACCCGGCGCTCGGCGCCGTCGTCGCGAGCTGCCTCGCGCAGAGCGAGCCGCGCCTCGAGGTGCTGGTCGTGCACGACGGCCCGAGCGCCGTGCCGCGCGAGCTCGACGGCATCGACGATGCGCGGGTGGTCGCGCTCGCGCTGCCGGGGCTCGGTGCCGGCGCGCGCGCCAACGTCGGCATCGCGCTCGCACGCGGCGCCTCGGTCAAAATCCTGCTCGGCGGCGACGCGGAGATGCCGCCGGGGTGCATCGAGCAGGAGCTCGCGGCGCTCGACGCGCACCCCGACTGCGCCGCCGTCGTCGCGCTCGCCGCCGAGCGCCCGTCGTTGCTCGCGGAGCTGCTCGAGGGCCGCGCGCCGCGCGTCGCGGCGGCGTCGTTCCGCGCGGACGCGCTGCGCTCGCTCGGCGGCCTCGACGCGGCGCTGACGCACGCGCTCGGCTACGACCTGTGGCTGCGGCTGGCACCGCGGCATCCCGTCCACGCGCTCGCGGCCGCCACGAGCGCCGCCACGGGCGGGCCCGAGGGACCAGGCGACGGCGGCGTCGCGAGCCGCGTCGAGCACGGCTGCGTGCTGGTGCGGGCGATCTGCGAGCACGGCCTCGACTGGTGGTGCGGCGCGACGTCGTGCGACGCGCGCGCCGCGTGGACGGAGCTCGCGCTGCGCCTGCTGCGCTCCGGCTTTCCGGAGGTCCTGCCGCTCGTGCGCATGTCGGGGCGCCGCGCGCGCGCGATGGGACACGCGCTTCCGCCGCTCGAGGAGCTCGAGCGGCTCGCGGCCGAGCGGACGGCGCTCCCGACGTCGCTTCCCG
>JBFMAS010000144.1:0-2984 GCA_040755575.1 Thermodesulfobacteriota bacterium | reverse complement strand
GCGCGCTTCGCGCTGTCCCACAAAATCACGTCGCTCGCCTTCTTCTCGGCGATGCGCCCGATCACCTCGCGGTCGAGGTCGAGCCCGACCACGCGCGCGAGCTGCAGCGCCTCGTCGTAGTCGAACTCCGGCGCGCGAAACGCGTCCCAGGCGAGCACGAACCACTCGGTGACGAGGTCGAGCTCCGCCTTGCGGTCGATCCGCAGGATCTTCCTGAGCCGCCACTGCGTGACCTCGCGGCGGGCGGCATCGAGCGCGTCCTCGGGCGTCACCGCGTACGGGTCGAGTGCCTCGCCGACCTTCTTGCGTCGCTTGCCGTTCACCGGCGCGGGGCGCGGGCGCCCGCGCTGCAGCGGCCAGTGCCGCGCCAGCACCTCGAGCGCCGGGCCGAAGCACGACAGGTAGAGGTCGACGCCCACGATGCCGGCCTGCTGGTACTCCTCGACGTGCTCGCGCACCGCACGAGCGACCTCGGGCTCGACGTCCTCCCAGTAGGTCGCGCCGTCGCCCTCGCGCGGCGGGCGCGGACGGCAGACGAGGAAGATCGTGCTGTTCGCCGCCGCCTTGTCGCGGATGTGCAGGCTGCCCTCGGCCTCGGTGTTGATCGGCCACGAGGCGGTGACGGTGAAGCCCGCCTCCAGCAGCCCGCTCGCGAGCGCGTCCCACGCGCCCGTCGCCTTGTGCGTGAACATGAGGGTGAGGATGCCGTCGCGCTTCAGGACGCGGCGGCACTCGGCGAAGATCGCAGCCATGCGGCGCCGGTAGTCGACCTTGGCGAGGTCTTGCGCACCTTTCTCGCCCTTGAAGCGCGCGACGTTGGCGACGGCCTCGCTTTCCTTGTCAGTGAGCTGGGTGCGGAAGAGCGCGGGATGGATCCTGCCCGCGGTGCGCTTGAGCCAGACATAGAAGAAGTCGGACAGCTCGGCGTACATGACGTTGTGGTAGTAGGGCGGGTCCATCACCACCGCGTCGACGCTGCCGTCCGCGACGTCGGGCAGCGCGTCGGCAGACGCGCAGGAGATGCCGAGCGCCGGCGCCGTGAAGTTCGAGAACCCGAGCTGTCCTTGCGTGGTTGGCTCGCGCTGTCGGATGTCGCGACCACTGCCGAGGAGCTCGACGAGCTCGCCGATGCACTTGGCCGTCTGCTCGATCGCCCAGTCGTAGCCGAGGCCGACGACGAGTGGCGCCATCTCGGCGTAGGACCACTTGAACGCGAAGTCATGGCGGTCGAACGTGTTCACGACGACCTCACGCTTCGAGTGCCAGCGCGTCATGCGCGAGTTGTAGTCGCGCAGCTTGTCCAGCGACAGGCTGAGATAGGACAGCGCCGCCGCGGTGACCTCGTCGAGCTCGCCACGCGCACGCTCGTCGTCGAGCATCTCGCGGAACACCTCAACGCTCGTACCGTGGCACAGGAGCTGGCGCGGCGAAAACATGTCGCGCCATAGCGGCATTCCGTACTGACGGGGCCGATCGTCGTTCGTGTTTGCCGGAAACGCCTCGCTGGGCACGATGTCGAGCGCCTCCCACTCCGGCATCTTCTCGGCGAGCCGCGCCTCGATCTCGGCGGAGTTGTCGTCGCTCGGCAGCGGCGCTCGGTAGCCGCGCTCCCAGACTTCGCGCACCCGCCCGGTCTTGGTGCGCTTCTCGACGCGGCGCTTGAACACCACGGCGAAAAGCTGCTCGCCCATGAGGCCCGCCTGCGCCTGGCGCTTGATCTCGTCGCCGTCGATCGCGCGCTCACACCCCGGGTACGGGCACAGCGCGTCGCCGCCCTTCACCGTGCCCGCGCTGTGCTCCTTGACCGAGCCGACGATCTCGAACGAGCACAGCCTCGCCACCGGATCGGGCACGACGCGCACGCCCGTCCCGTCCGGTGCAAGCCGCCAGTTCGGCGACAGCGGCACGAGGCCCTCGCAGTACGGGCAGCGGATCGTCCGCGCCCATAGGTATCCGTCGACGCGGTTCCCTTCCGGCTCTGGAGGAAAGATCCCGGCGTACTTCGGCAGCGCCTTCTCCATGAACCGTGCGGCAAGACGATCGAACGCGTCGCGGACCTCGAATCCGAACCGCATCGGTGCGTCCACGGTTTGCCGCAGCAGCAGCGCTGCCACGGGGTTCAGGTCGTTCGCCAGCGTGTCGATCCCGAGCCGCACTGCCTCGAACGGGATGCTGCCGCCGCCGGCGGTCGGGTCGAGAATGATTGGAGAATCGATACCGCAACGGCGAGCTTCCGACCGAAGCCAATCGCGCTCGACCTTGCTCGGTGAGTACGAGAACGCCCGAGGATAGCCATAGACGTCGGGTCCGAGGTCCTCACCGGTACGCTTCGCCGCGTCGATCCGAAAGCGTGTCTTGACGGGATCGCCATGGATCCCGAGCACGTGCAGGAACTTCTCGCGGTCCGCGTCGGCTGGGAGCAGCGACGCGAGCACCGCGGCGCGCGAGGCGACGAGAGGCCGACGCGCCCACCAGACGTGCAGGTAGTACGTCGGCGGAAGCGCCGTCATCGAGCGCCGCTCACGGACGCTCTCCTCCCCGAGCGCCGCGATCGGCAGCCACCGCTCGATCAGCCGCTCCGTCATGCGCGGCACCTTCGCGTGCTGCACGTCGCCGCGCGCCCGCGGTCGCATCGCAGAGAAGGCCGAGGGGAGCGATCGTCACATCTCATAACCATACGCATGATCCGTTACGTCGGCCTCCAGCCGGCCTCAGCGCGCCTTGCGCGCACGCGTCGCCGACGGGAACTTCGGGCCGCGCCCGTACTCGACTCCAGGCCCACGCTCGTGCGCGGACGTCTTGCGGAGAACCCCTCGCTGCACCAGGTCCGCCAGGATGTTGCTCGCACCCTGCAGGTTGACGTCGAGCAGGTTCTGCACGGTCCGGTTCGTGATCCGGTCGTACTCGCGGACGTGGGCGAGGACCTTGCGATCGATGTCGTCCAGCGTCCGGCGCTGGTACGAGATCGCGCTGCCGAGCGCGCG
>JBFMAS010000143.1:0-11371 GCA_040755575.1 Thermodesulfobacteriota bacterium | reverse complement strand
TGCGTCCTCGCCGTGTTGTGCGGCATGAAGGCGGGGATCAGCTTCCCGGACGAGCCCTGGCCCGGTCCCCCGGACTCGCCGTCCGGCGCGCGGCCCCGACAAGGAGGACTCTCATGACCAGCCACGACCTTGCGCGCCGCGCGCTGCCCGCGCTGACGGCTCTCCTCGCCGTGCTCGTCGCCTCACCGGCCGCCGCGCAGAGCTTCGTCAACTTCGAGACCGGCCAGGTGCGGCCGCTCGCCCTGTCGCCGGACGGCACGCGGCTGTTCGCACTCAACACACCGGACAACCGGCTCGAGATCTTCACCGTCACCGGCGGCTCGCTGACGCACACGGGCTCGGTCCAGGTCGGGCTCGAGCCGATCGCCGTCGCGGCGCGCAGCGCCTCCGAGGTGTGGGTCGTCAATCACCTGTCGGACAGCGTGAGCATCGTCGACGTCGGGGCGAGCCCGCCGCGCGTCGTGCGCACGCTGCTCACGTGCGACGAGCCGCGCGACCTCGTGTTCGCCGGCACCGGCGGCAACCGTGCCTTCATCACGACCGCGCGCCGCGGTCAGAACTGCCCCGTCCCCGCGAACTTCACCACCGAGGGCATCGGCCGGGCGGTGGTGCAGGTGTTCGACGCGACCAACCTCGGCGCGTCGCTCGGCGGTACCCCGATCGCGAACCTCGTCCTGTTCGGCGACACGCCGCGCGCGCTCGCGCGCAGCGCGGACGGCAACACGGTCTACGCCGCGGCCTTCCACTCGGGAAACCAGACGACGGCGCTGAACGAGGGCGCGGTGTGCAACGGCGGCGCGTCGTCGGGCGGCTGCAACGTCGGCGGCTTCGCGATGCCGGGCGGCCTGCCCGCGCCGAACGTCGCCGACGGCGAGGTTGGACCGGAGGTCGGCCTCGTCGTGCGCTTCGACGAGGCCGCGGGCGAGTGGCAGGACGAGCTCGGGCGCAACTGGAACAACGCGGTGCGCTTCTCGCTGCCGGACCTCGACGTGTTCGCGATCGCCGCCTCGGCCGCGCCGCCGGCCCAGAGCGCGAGCTTCGCGCACGTCGGCACGGTGCTGTTCAACATGGCGATCAACCCGGTGAGCGGACGCGTCTACGTGTCCAACACCGAAGCGCGCAACGAGGTGCGCTTCGAGGGCTCGGGCACGCTCGGCACGACGGTGCAGGGACACCTGCACGAGGCGCGCATCACGGTGCTGGACGGCGTCACCGTGAGCCCGCGACACCTCAACAAGCACATCGACTACGACGTGCTGCCGGCGCCGGCGGGCGTCAAGCAAAACAGCCTCGCCACGCCGCTCGGCCTGGCGGTGACCGCCGACGGGCAGACGCTCTACGTCGCGGCCTTCGGCTCGAGCAAGGTCGGCGTGTTCTCGACGGCCGAGCTCGAGGGCGACACCTTCGTGCCGGACGACGACGACCACATCACGCTCACCGGCGGCGGCCCGACGGGCCTCGTCCTCGACGAGGCGAACGACCGGCTCTACGTCTTCACCCGCTTCGACAACTCGATCTCGGTGGTGAACCTGACGACGGCGCAGGAGATCGCGCACCTGCCGGTCTACAACCCGGAGCCGGCGCACGTCCAGAACGGGCGGCCGTTCCTCTACGACGCCAGCTTCACCTCGAGCAACGGCGAGGCGTCGTGCTCGAGCTGCCACGTGTTCGCCGACTTCGACAGCCTCGCCTGGGACCTGGGCGACCCGGGCGGCCAGATCGCGAGCAACCCGCTGCCGTTCCGCATCCCGGGCGACACCGAGTTCCACCCGCTCAAGGGCCCGATGACGACGCAGAGCCTGCGCGGCATGGCGAACCACGGCGCGATGCACTGGCGCGGCGACCGCAACGGCGGCGCAGGCGCAGGCGCGTTCGACGAGAACGCGGCGTTCAACGCGTTCAACCCTGCCTTCGTCGGCCTGGTCGGCCGCTCGGCACAGCTCTCGGCCGCCGACATGCAGTCCTTCACCAACTTCATCCTCACCGTCAGCTACCCGCCGAACCCGGTCCGCAACCTCGACAACTCGCTGACGGCTTCGCAGCAGGCCGGCTCGAACGTCTACTTCGGCCCGCTCAGCGACGTGGTGTTCAACTGCAACGGCTGCCACACGCTGAACCGCGCGCAGGGCTTCTTCGGCAGCGACGGCTTCGCGACCTTCGAGAACGAGACGCAGTCGTTCAAGGTCGCGCACCTCCGCAACGCGTACCAGAAGGTCGGCATGTTCGGCATGCCGCAGGTCCCGTTCATCAGCGCGGGCAACAACGGCGACCTCGGACCTCAGGTGCGCGGCGTCGGCTATCTGCACGACGGCTCGATCGACACCCTGTTCCGCTTCCTGTCGGCGACGGTGTTCAATCTGACGACGCAGAACCAGCTCGACCTCGAGCAGTTCATCCTCGCCTTCGACACCGAGCTGTTCCCCGCCGTCGGGCAGCAGATCACGCTGACCAGCGGCAACGCCGCGACCGTCAACCCGCGCATCAACCTGCTGATCGCTCGCGCCGGGACGACCCCCGTGCAGTGCGACGTCGTCGTGAAGGGGAACGTCGCGGGCGAGCAGCGTGGAGCCTACTTGACGGGCGGGTCGTTCCAGACCGACCGCGACGGCGAGACGCTGACCGACGCGCAGGTCCGCGCCCTCGCCACCACGCCCGGGCAGGAGCTGACGTACACGTGCGTGCCGCCCGGGTCGGGCGAGCGCATCGGCGTCGACCGCGACGAGGACGGCTACTACGACCGGGACGAGCTCGACGCGGGCTCGGACCCGGCCGACCCGACGAGCATCCCGGGAGGGCCGGGCGGCGCGATCGCGATCCGCACGAGCTCCCTGATGCTGCGTGACGACGCGACGCCGCCGATCAACCTGAACGGCCGCAGCCTGTCGTTCCGCTCGGCGAAGCTCGCCACGTCGCCGAGCGGCGTCGTCGTGCCGGCCTGGGGCAGCGCCGGCGACCCGACCGTGGCGGGCGGCGGCACGCTGACCGTCTACGACGGCGACGGCGGCAGCGGCGTGGTCACCCTCGCGCTGCCGCAGGCCGGCTGGAAGCGCACCGGCACGGTGACCAAGCCGGGCTACAAGTACACCGACGCGAAGCGCCTCCTCGGCCCGATCACCGCGGTGACCCTGCGGGCGGGAACGCTCGCGGTGCGCGGGCGGGGCGCGGCGCTCTACCCGCTCGCCGGTGCCCCGCAAGGCACGATCGCGCTCCGCCTCGAGCTCGGCAGCGACACGGAGATGTGCGCCGCGGCGCCGGCAAAGGCCCCGTCCACGACCAACGACACGACCGCGAAGTTCGTCGCGGCGCGCCACACGCCGCCGCCAGCGTCCTGTCCGGCGGTGCCGTAGCGTCCGAGCGGTCCCGCCTCGACGTCCAGCCTGGAGTAGAGCTAAGAATGTCGCTTCTCGACGGAAGAGTCGCCATCGTCACCGGAGCCGGCCGCGGCCTCGGACGCGAGGAAGCCCTCGCGCTCGCCGCGGCTGGCGCCCGGGTCATCGTCAACGACGTCGGCACGTCGCTCGCCGGCGACGGCGAGGACCGCTCACCGGCGGACGCCGTGGTGCGGGACATCCAGGCGGCGGGCGGCACGGCGGTCGCGAGCTACGAGGACGTCGCGAGCTGGGACGGCGCCCGCCGCTCGATCGAGCAGGCGTACGACACCTGGGGCAAGCTCGACGTCCTGGTGAACAACGCCGGCGTGCTGCGCGACCGGATGAGCTTCAACATGACGGAGGAGGAGTTCGACCTCGTCATGAAGGTGCACTGCAAGGGGCACTTCGCGATGACCCGGCACGCGTGCGCGCGCTGGCGCGAGGCGGCAAAGGCGGGCGGCTCGGTCTACGGGCGCGTCATCAACACGGCGTCCGAGGCCGGGCTGCTGGGCTCGGCCGGCAACAGCAACTACGCGATGGCCAAGGCCGCGATCGCGGCGCTCACGGTGAGCATCGCGCGCGAGATGGGCAAGTACGGCGTGACGTCCAACTTCATCGCGCCGCGCGCCCGCACCCGCATGACGGAGTCGATGCCGAACAGCTCCATGTTCGCCAAGCCCGAATCGGGCTTCGACGCCTTTCACCCCGCCTGGCCGGCGCAGCTCGTCGTCGCGCTCGCGAGCGAGGCGGCGAGCGACGTCAACGGCCAGGGCTTCATCGTCTGGGGCGGCGAAATCACCCACGTGCGCGGCTGGCACACGGCGGGCAAGATCAGCACGCCGGGCGCCGCGCTGAGCGCGCAGGAGATCCTCGCCCGCAAGGACGAGCTGTTCGGCGACAGCCCGCGCCAGCCGACGTACATGTAGAGCCGAGCGGCAGGCGCAGCCGGTCGCGCCGGCGGAGGAGGCAGCCATGCTGGTACGAGGTGTCGCACGGACCGTCCTGCTCGTGCTCCTCCTGCCGGCCGCGGCGTCGGCAGCCGGCAAGTGCGACGAGGGCGGCGTCCATGCCGCGCAGGTCGCGGCGGCTCGCGAGGCGGTGCGCGACCGTTGCCCGTGCCAGACGGCGGACAGCCACCTCGAGCACCTGCGCTGCGCCTGGGACGTCATCCAGACGCTCGCTGCGTCGGGCGAGCTGCCGCGCGTCTGCCGCGGACGCGTGCGCCAGTTCGCGACGCGCTCGATCTGCGGCCGGCCCGGGATGGCGGTGTGCTGCGTCGCGACGCGCCGCGGGCCCTGGCGGCCGGTCGTCCGCCGCCTGGACCAGGGGTGCGCCGAGCCACGCAGCGGCGGCGCGGCGTGCAAGGCGGACTTCGCGCACCTCGGGTACGCCTGCATCCCCGACGCCGGCTGCCGCCCGAGCACGTGCGGCGACGGCATCCTCGATCGCAACCGCGAGTGGTGCGAGCCGCCCGGCACGCCGATCTGCGACTCGGAGTGCCGGCTCCTGCAGGCCTGCGGCAACGGCGTGCTCGATGCGTCCGCGGGCGAGGAGTGCGAGCCGCCCGGCAGCGCGTCGTGCGACGCCCAGTGCCGCTTCCTCCACACCTGCGGCGACGGGATCATCGAGCCCGGCGAGGAGTGCGACGGCCAGGACGCGTGCGGCTCGGGCTGCACGCTCGCGCGCTCGGTCTGCTGCGACGTCGCGGGCCCCGGCTACGCCGCCTGCCTCGGCACCACCGCGTACGGCGACTTCGAGGCGTACTGGTACGGCTTCAAGCCGTGCCACATCGTCGCCGGCCGCGGCAGCTGGGGCACGTGCGACGGGCCGCCGTGCCCGGACATTGCGCCCGAGGCCGGGTGTCACGTCGGCGCGTGCGCCGACCAGCCGATCGAGCCCCTGGCGCTCTGCTGCCAGCAGGCATCGGGTGGCTGTCGCGACACGGTCGCGGCCACCGCGGGCGCGGTCGGCGGCTTCGGCTGCGGCTACTTCCCGCCACCGGACCAGGGCGAGGTCGACCGGCTGATGCTCGGCACCTGCGGCGCCGACGGGCGCTGCGTGCCGGCGAGCTGACGCAGCGCAGCGCTCGTACCGCTTTCGTACTTTTGTTCTTGCGTAGCGCGCGACCGGACGCCTAGCGTGCGTGCCGGTCGGGCGGCTTGCTCCCTCCTCTTCCGCGACAGGAGCCCGGCGGAGAAACGGTTGGGACCTCCTTCGTCCCAGGAGGGAACGATGTATTCACGACTCGTCCGGTCCGCCTCGAGGCTCCGCGCCGCGTCGCTCGCGACGGTCGCCGCTCTCGCGCTGCTGGTGCCGTCGCTCGCCGGAGCGCAGAACCCGGGTCTCGTGACCCGGATGAGCGTGACGCCGGCCGGCGGCAACCCGGACAACGGCTCGCACGAGCCGTCGGTGTCGGCCGACGGCGCCGTGATCGCGTTCGAGAGCGAAGCGACGGACATCGTGCCGAACGACACGAACGACAACAGCGACGTCTTCGTGCACGACGCGCGGACCGGGGTCACGCAGCGGGTGAGCGTCGCCTGGAACGGCATGGAGGCGCGCGACGACAGCCGCTGCCCGGCGCTGTCGGCGGACGGACGCCTCGTCGCCTTCTCGAGCCGCGCCTGGAACATGTACCCCGGCGGCGCGAACCTCGGACGGCCGCGCTGGGACGTCTACGTGCACGACCGGCAGAGCGGCGCCACGACGCGGGTCAGCGTCGCGCGCGGCGGCGGCGACCCGGACGGCGACAGCGGATGTCCCTCGATCTCGGACGACGGCACGCGCGTCGCGTTCGGCAGCCGGGCGAGCAACCTGGTGAAGAACGACGACAACGCGTCGAGCGACGTGTTCCTGGTCGACCTCGCGCGGGGCAAGACCAAGCTGATCAGCAAGGCGCTGGACGGCACGCCCGCGTCGGGTCCCAGCCATTCGCCCGAGATCTCGGGGGACGGTCGCACCGTCGCCTTCGTCAGCGGCGCACAGGATCTGGTGGTGGGGCCGAGCCTGCCGGCGGGCTCGTGGGACTACCAGGCGTTCGTCCGAGACCTCGCGAGCGGGACGACCGAGATGGTGAGCGTCGCGGCGAACCATCCGGTCGAGCGGCCGAACGGCGGCGCGAGCGACGTCGCGATCTCGGGCGACGGCCGCCTCGTCGTGTTCGAGAGCATCGCGAGCAACCTCGACCTCTCGTACACGGGCTACTCCTGGTGGCCCAACGTGTTCGTGCGCGACCGCGTGAGCGGTACGACGACGCTGATCAACCGGCACCATCCGCTCATCACGGACTGCTCGATCGGCGGCGTCCCGCGGGCCTGCCGGCCGCACTCGAGCTTCCGTCCGCAGATCTCGCGCGACGGCCGCTTCATCACGTTCGGCAGCTTCTCGCAGCAGCTCGTGCCGATGACCCTGTACGGGAACGCCAACACGTTCCTCTACGACCGCGCGAGCGGCCGCATGCGCCTCCTCTCGGTCGACGCGAGCGGCTTGGTCAATGCCGGCTGCGGCGGCGGCAGCGCGCCGCTGTCGGCCGATGGCCGGGTGATCGCGTACTCGACCGATGCGGGGCTGGTAGGCTCGGACGACGACGGCGAGCCCGACGTCTACCGCCAGGACTGGACGTGCACGCCGTCCGGGACCTGCCGCCAGCTCGCCGCCTGCCCGCCGCAGCCGGCCGCGTGCGCGCCGGCGTCGAGCTCGACGCTGCGGCTGCGCAAGCACCCGCCGGGGGGCGTGCACGAAGACCGGCTGTTCTGGCGCTGGTCGGGCGGCGTCGACGCGACGCCGCTGCCCGACCCGAGCGACGCCGCGCGCTACCAGCTCTGCCTCTACGCCGGCGACCCGCACGCGCTGGTGATGGACGTCGCGCTGCCGCAGGCGCCCGAGTGCGAGGGCAGCGCGCGGCCCTGCTGGCGGCTGCGACCCGACCATCAGCAGCTCCTCGACGCACGGGGCGGGGTGTCCACGCTGACGATCACCCGCTCGGCGAGCGGCCTGCGCATCCTGATGCGCGGCAAGGGTCCCCTGCTCGACGCGCCCTACCTGCCGCTGCTCGGCGCGAAGGGCGTCGTCGCGCAGCTCCAGGACGCGAGCAGCGGCCGCTGCTGGGGCGTCTCCATCCCTGCCACCAGCGTCAAGAAGAACTACGCGGGGCTGGTGGCGCCGGGCAGCGTCCGTGACGGCGTGCTCTCCGCGGCGTATCCTTGAGCGACGTCGGCGCGGCCAGCGGGTCGTCGAACGACGCGCCGGCTAGCGCCGCAGCGACCAGCTCGTCGTGCCGTCCGGGCCGTCCTTCAGGTCGATGCCCGACGAGGTCAGGCGCTCGCGGATCGCATCCGCCTTCGCGAAGTCGCGCGCCTTGCGCGCGGCGTTGCGCGCGGCGATGAGCTCCTCGATCTCGGCGTCGGATAGCCCGGCCGCCGCCGCCTGCGCGTCGCGCCAGGCCGCGAGCGTCGCCTCGGCGGGGAGCTGCAGGATGCCGAACAGCGCGCCCGCCTCGCGCAGCGCCGCCGCGACGGCGCGCGCCTCGGCGGGCTTTCCCGCGTCGAGCAGGCGGTTCGCGGCGCGCACCGCGTCGTGCAGCGCTGCGATCGCACGCGGCGTGTTGAGATCGTCCGCGAGCGCCGCGTGGAACTCGGTCCGGCACGCCTCGGCTTCGGCGACGCCCGTCGCGGTTGCGCCGCCGGCGGCGTCGCAGCGCGCGAGCGTCTCGTACATGCGGACCACCGCGCTGCGCGCCTCGGCGACCCCGTCCTCGGAGAAGTCCATCGGGCTGCGGTAATGCGTCTGGAGCAGGAAGAGGCGCAGCGCGTCGGCCGGATGGCGGGTGAGCGCGTCGCGGATGGTGACGAAGTTGCCGAGCGACTTCGACATCTTCTCGACGCCACGGCGCAGGAACGAGACGTGCGCCCAGTGCGTCGCGAACGGCGTGTCGTGCGCCGCCTCGGACTGGGCGATCTCGTTCTCGTGGTGCGGGAACACCAGGTCCTCGCCGCCGCCGTGCAGGTCGAAGGGCTGGCCGAGGTAGCGCGTGCTCATCGCCGAGCACTCGATGTGCCAGCCGGGGCGTCCGGGCCCGAAGGGGCTCTCCCAGACCGGCTCGCCGGGCTTGGCCGCCTTCCACAGGGCGAAGTCGCCCGGGTTGCGCTTGTGCTCGTCGACCTCGACGCGCGCGCCTGCGAGCAGGTCGTCGAGCTTGCGGTGCGAGAGCTTGCCGTACGACGGGAAGGCGGTGACGTCGAAGTAGACGTCGCCGTGCGCGCGGTAGGCGACGCCGCGCTGCTCGAGGCGCATGATCAGCTCGATCATGTCCGCGATGTGCAGCGTCGCACGCGGCTCGACGTCGGGCCTGCGGCAGCCGAGCGCCGTGATGTCCGCGGTGAAGGCGTCGCACATTTGCGCGCCGAGCTCGGCCGCGCTGACGCCCGTCGCGTTGGCGCGCTCGATGATGCGGTCGTCGACGTCGGTGAAGTTGCGCACGTAGGTGACGCGCTGCCCCTGCGCCTCGAGGAAGCGCGCGACGACGTCGAACAGCACGTAGACGCGGGCGTGCCCGACGTGCGCCAGGTCGTAGACCGTCACGCCGCACACGTACATGCGCACGTGGCCCGGCTCGCGGGTCGCGAGCGGCTCCACCCGGCGCGTCAGCGTGTTGTAGAGCGAGAGCGGGGACGCCGTGGGCATCCGCTTCAGCTACCACGCCCCGCTGCGGCGGGCGAGACGCGGCGCTGCGGCGAGGAAACCAGCGGTTGCAGCGCTGCTCGCCGGAGGGACCGCTCGCCGGGGCGTCGCGGGCGGCAGACATCTTGCAACGGGACGCCGTTGGGAGGTGAGCCATGGCCGCACCGGCGAAGAAACGTGCCGCCAGGAGGGCGACGAAGGAAGCCGGCGGGCGGCGGACCCGCGACCGCGCGCGCGGCGCCGCCGGCTCGCGCGCGAAGCGCGAGGACGGCTCCCGCTGGTCCGCCCGCGTCACGCGCCAGAGCAACGCACTCGACCTCGAGCCCGGCGTGTTCAAGCACGACGACCCGCTCGCGGTCGCGCGCTCGCTCAAGCGCTCCGCGGACAGGAGCACGCGGCGCAAGTCCGACCCGTACCGCTCGGCGATGTCGATGCTGACGTTCTACCTGAACCGCGCCGGCCGCAACCTCGACGCGCGCCAGCGCCGCGTGCTCGAGCGAGCGAAGGACGAGCTGCGCAGGCTGTTCGGCCGCGAGAAGAAGGCGGGCTGACGCCGCGTCCCCCGCTCGGGCGGGTCGCCGTCCTGGGTCATGCGGCTCGAGCCGCGCAGCACCATCGCGACGCCGCCGATCACGACGAACGACACGCCGGCGCCGGAGAGGGCGTCAAGAAGACGCTCGAGATCCGTCACGCGGCCGCTCGACGAAGCGGATGCAGTCCTGCAGGCGGCGCAGCCGCTCGGTGGGGGTGCGGCGCGGGTTCTCGGCGATCAGCGTGCCGTCGACGCCGGGATCGACCTGCGCGAGCACGCGCTGGTCCCACGTCGGCTCCCCTCCGGCCGCCGCTCGGGGTCGCGCTCGCCCATCGTCCGGAAGGAACCGCCTCCGCCGCGGTGCGGCAACGCGCGCGGGCTACTCCTCGGACTCCCGCAGCTTCGCGAGCACGCTCAGGTCCTCGAGCGTCGTCGTGTCGCCGACGCTCTCCTTGCCGCCCGCCACGTCGCGCAGGAGCCGGCGCATGATCTTGCCGCTGCGCGTCTTCGGCAGCGCGTCGGTGAAGCGGATGTCGTCCGGCTTGGCGAAGGCGCCGATCTCCTTCGCGACGTGCTCGCGCAGCTCGTTCTTGAGCCCCTCGGAGGGCTGGTAGTTGCCCTCGAGCGTGACGAAGGCCGCGAGCGCCTGCCCCTTCACCGCGTCCGGGCGGTCGACCACGGCGGCCTCCGCCACCGCGCGATGCGACACCAGCGCGCTCTCGACCTCCATCGTCCCGAGACGGTGCCCGGCGACGTTCACGACGTCGTCGATGCGGCCCATCACCCAGTAGTAGCCGTCGTCGTCGCGCCGCGCGCCGTCGCCGGTGAAGTAGCTGCCGGGCAGCTCGCTCCAGTATTGCTTGACGTAGCGCTCGGGGTCGCCGTAGACCGTGCGCAGCATCCCGGGCCAGGGCTTGCGCACCACGAGCAGACCGCCTTGGTTCTTGCCAACGCTCCTGCCCTCGCGGTCGACCACGTCGGGGACGATGCCGGGCAGCGGCAGCGTGCCGGAGCCGGGCTTGGTCGGCGTCGCGCCGGGCAGCGGCGAGATCATGATGCCGCCGGTCTCGGTCTGCCACCACGTGTCGACGATCGGGCAGCGCCCGCCGCCGATCTTGTCGTGGTACCACATCCACGCCTCGGGGTTGATCGGCTCGCCCACCGTGCCGAGCAGCCGCAGCGAGGAGAGGTCGTGCTTCGCCGGCCACTCCTCGCCCCACTTGACGACCGAGCGGATCAGCGTCGGCGCCGTGTAGAGCGTGGTCACGCCGTACTTCTCGATGATCTCCCAGATGCGGTCGGGGCGGGGATGGTTCGGCGCGCCCTCGTACATGACGGTGGTCGCGCCGTTCGCGAGCGGGCCGTACACCAGGTAGCTGTGCCCGGTCACCCAGCCGATGTCCGCGGTGCACCAGTACGTGTCCGTGTCCTTGAGGTCGAAGACCAGCCGCGTGCTGTACGCGACGTGCGTCAAGTAGCCGCCGGTCGTGTGCACGACGCCCTTCGGCTTGCCGGTGGTGCCGCTCGTGTAGAGGATGAACAGCGGGTGCTCCGAGTCGAGCGGCTCGGCCGGGCAGTCGGCGGAGGCTCGCTCCATCTCCTCGTGCCACCAGCGGTCGCGGCCGTGCGCGATCGCCACCTTCTCCCCGGTGCGCCGCACGACCAGCACGGTCTCGACCGACGGGCAGCCGGCGAGCGCGGCGTCGACGTTCGCCTTCAGGGGGACGATCGAGCCGCGACGGTAGCCGCCGTCGGCGGTGATCACGACCTTGGCCTGCGCGTCGTTCAT
>JBFMAS010000142.1:0-3087 GCA_040755575.1 Thermodesulfobacteriota bacterium | reverse complement strand
CCGGGGCACGGCGGGCGCTCGTGGCGCCCGGGGTGCGGCCGTGAAGCGCGTCCTCCTGGTGAGCAACAACTTCCCGCCGACGATCGGCGGGCCGGCGACCTTCGTCGACGCGCTCGGGCACGAGCTCGCGCGGCGCGACTTCCGCGTCACCGTGCTGTGCACGAGCGCCGTCGCGCGGGACCCGGACGACGCCGCGCGCCCGTTCGTCGTGCGCCGGGTCTGCCTCGCGAATCGCTACCGCTACGAGGTCGCGGTGCGCGTCGCGCTGCTGCGCGAGCTCGCCCGGCACCGCCTGGTGTTCGTCAACACGCTCGAGGACTACCTGTGCGACGTCAACCGCCTGCTGCGCCGGCGCTACGTGCTGAAGGTGGTCGGCGACACGGTGTGGGAGCGGGCGCGCAACCTGGGCGCGACCTGCCTCGACGTCGACGCCTTCCAGACGGACGGGCTGGCGCAGCGCAGCTTCCGCGCCGCGATCGAGCGGCGCAACCGCGCGGTCCTCGGCGCGGCGCACGTCGTCACGCCGAGCGCGTACCTGCGCCGCATGGTGATTGGCTGGGGCGTCCCCGAGGAGCGCGTGACGGTGGTCGCGAACGGCGTCGACGAGGACTTCGCGACGGCCGAGACGCCGGCGCCGCGTCCGGGCGCGGAGCTGCGCGTGCTGTTCGTCGGCCGGCTGACGAACTGGAAGGGCGTCGACACGCTGCTGCTCGCGCTCGCCCGTGTCGAGGGCGCCCGCCTCGTGGTCGCGGGCGACGGGCCGCAGCTGCCCTCTCTGGTCGCGCTCGCGCGCCAGCTCGGCGTCGCCGACCGCGTGCGCTTCGCCGGCGCCGCGCCGCGCGCACGGGTGCGCGAGCTGATGCGCGAGAGCGACGTGCTCGTGCTGGCGTCGCTCTACGAGGGCATGTCGCACACCCTGCTCGAGGCGGCGGCCCTCGGCCTGCCGGCGATCGCCTCGCGCTGCGGCGGCAACCCCGAGGTCGTGTGCGACGGCGACAGCGGGATCCTCGTGCCGCCGCAGGACGTCGCGGCGCTGCGCGCCGCGCTGGTCACGCTGCGCGACGACGAGGCGCTGCGCCATCGCCTCGCGCTCGCCGCACACGGGCGCGCTCGCGGCCACCGCGTCGCCGACGGCGTGCCGCGGATCGTGGAGCTGATCGATGCCCTCGCCGCTTGAGGTGAGCCACGTCTTCCACCTCTCGGGCACGGGGGGACGGCACGTCTGGGGCGGCGCCGAGCGCCACCTGCGGATCCTGCTGCCCGCGCTCGCCGCGCGCGGCGTCGACGTCGAGGCGATCGTGCTGGTGACGAACCCGTCCGCGCAGGTGGACGAGGGCCTCGCCGAGCTCGAGCGCGCCGGCGTGCGCGTGACGCGCCTCGAGCGCCGCTCGCGCGGCTCGCTCGCGCGCAGGCTGCCCGCCGTCGTCGCGCAGCACCTGCGCCTCGCGGCGCTGCTGCGCCGCCGGCGCGGGCGCGTCGTCCACCTCCACCTCGACATGGTCGGCGCACCGCTCGCCGCCGGGCTCGCGCGCTGCCCTCGCACGGTGATGACGCTGCACCTCGACGAGCAGAGCTGGCGCGCGCGCCGCTGGCGGCTCTGGCTGCGGCTCGTCGACCGCGTCGTCGCGCGCTACGTGGCGATCTCCGGGCGCGTCGGCGCGTACTGGCGCGAGGTCGCGCGCGTCGCGCCCGAGCGGATCGACGTCGTGCCGTACGGCATCGCGGAGCCTGGGCCGTCGTGCGCGCGGCGCGCGCAGCTCGGCGTCCCGGAGGAAGGTTTCGTCGCGGGCTTCGTCGGCCGGCTCGTCGAGCAGAAAGATCCGCTCGTGCTCGTCGAGGCGCTGGGCGGCGTCGCCGGCGTGCGTCTCGTGCTGATCGGCGACGGCCCGCTGCGCGGCGCGCTCGAGCGGCGCGTCGCCGAGGCGGGCCACGAGAACGTCGTCTTCGCGGGCGCACGCGAGGACGCGGCGGGGCTGCTGCCGCTGCTCGACGTCCTCTGCCTGCCGTCGCGCTTCGAGGGGCTCGGGCTCGTCCTGCTCGAGGCGATGGCGCGCGGCGTGCCGTGCGTCGGCAGCCGGGCCGGCGCGATCCCGGAGGTGCTGGGCCAGGGCCGCTGCGGCGTGCTCGTCGAGGCCGGCGACGCGGCCGGGCTGCGGGCCGCCGTGCTCGCGCTGCGCGACGACCCGATGCGCCGCGCGCGGCTCGCGGACGCCGGGCGGGCGCAGGTGCGAGCGCGCTTCACGGTCGCGCGCATGGCGGAGCGTACGTGCGCCGTCTACGCGGCCTGCACGGGCTCGCTCGCCGACGGCGCCTACGCGACGCGGCCGGGCGGCACGGCGTACGCCGGACGCCGCTCGTGATCGCGCAGCGGCACGGCCGGCGCCGCGCTCGCCGGCAGCCGGCGCGGCTCGCCCACCACGCGGTCGGCCATCCCCACGACGAGGAACAGCAGGTACGCGATCGACGACTTGTCCATCAGATAGCAGGTCGACTGCGTGCCGATGACGACGGCGATCACGTACAGCTCGGCGCCGGCGAAGAACGTCGCGAGCTGCGGGTCGCCGCTCGCGCGCGCCCGCTGCAGCGTCCGCAGCGCGACGGCGCACCAGACGGCGAAGACGACCAGGCCGAGCGCCCCGGTCTCGGCCGCGAGCTGCGAGAGCTGGTTCTGCGCCGCGCTCGTGAACTCGAGGTTGAACCGCCGCGTCCCGGGCAGGCGCGGATCCTCCGCGTCGACGTGGCTCCACGACAGCCCCTCGCTCTCGACGAACACCGCGTAGCCGCCCGGTCCGACGCCGAGCAGCGGATGCTCCGCGAACAGCTGCCACGACAGCTTGACGGTCCGCCAGCGCGCGGCCGAGGACGGGTCCTCGCCGAGCGCGTCGATGCTGCCGAAGCGCTCGAGCAGCCCGCGGCCGGGCTCGGAGAGGAACAGGCTCGCGACGACGATCGCGCCGCCGGCGAGGATCGGCAGGAAGCGGGCGCGGCCTCGCGCCCTGCGCTCGCGACGCAGCACCTCCAGAGCCTCGAACACGGCGGCGGCGAGCAGGCCGACGAACAGCGCGACCAGCGCGCCGCGCGTGCGGC
>JBFMAS010000141.1:0-4236 GCA_040755575.1 Thermodesulfobacteriota bacterium | reverse complement strand
CGAGGCGGTGCGAGAGGAGATCGCAGCGGAGCATCGCAAGCGTCATGAACTGCCAATCACAAAGTCAACAGAGAAGCGCGAGGTGAAATCCCCTTCTCGAATTTCCAGCAACTCGAGGACTTGACCCTCCATGAAACGATGCCCTCTAGCGGCTTGTTGCTCAGGTCGCCGCCGTTCAGGTCTGAATTGCTCGAATTCTTGCATTTTGCCAGATGAACGCCCCCGGGAGCAACCGGGGGGCGCGGCTGCGCCGCATTTCGTTCCGGGAAAGAGGGGCCGGTCGCGGCAACCCCTCGGATTCTGGCATGACAAGCGGGCTGCACGAAGCGCGCCGGCACCGTGCTTCGCCCGCTTGGTGGGGCGTCTCCCCTGACTAGGCCGGGACGGGGCTCGGGTCAAACGACGAGCCGGGCCCGGCGCGTTGACGCGCTTCCGGGCGCGGTCTAGTCAGGACTGGACCGCCGCCGCGGCGGTGGGCATGCCATGAGCTGCATCTTCTGTCGGATCGCGAGCGGTGAGGTGAAGGGCGAGATCGTCGCGCGCGAGCCGGGCGTCGTCGCCTTCCTCGACGTCGCGCCGCTCGCAGACGGGCACACGCTGGTCGTCCCCGAGGCGCACGTCGCATGCGTCGAGGACCTGGCGCCCGAGGACGCGCGGCGGCTCTTCGACGCGGTCGTCCGCCTCGCGGGCCCGGTGCGCGAGGCCGTGGGCGCGGTCGGCTCGACGATCGGCGTCAACAACGGCGACGCCACCGGACAGACCATCCCGCACGTGCACGTGCACATCGTGCCGCGCTGGGCGGGCGACGGCGGGGGGAGCATCCACACGATCTTCCCGCGCCACACCAGCCGGCCGGTGAGCGAGGTCGGCACCGCCATCCGCCAGCGCCTCGGGGCGGCGCCCGGCAGGACGTGAGAGCGGGCGACATCTGCTGCCGCGGGCGCAACGTATCTCGAGCACACCGCATCGCGATGACGACGGGCCCCGTCCTGGCCGGGGAAACGTCCGCTCCGCGGGCGTCATCCAAGGACGGCACGGCCGCCGGCCGCCGTCGCGGCGCGACCGCGCTCGCCCCCGCGCCGCCAGGCGAAATGCCCCACACACCCGGCCCTGACGGACCGCCGTCCGGCGCCGGAACACGACCATGGAGGACGACGATGAACCGGACGACCAAGGGAGCCTTGATCGCGCTCAGCGTGGCGGCGATGTTCAGCGCCCGCACGGCGCTCGCCGAGACGCACGATGCCGAGAAGAAGGACGCCAAGATCCGCTGCGCCGGGATCAACGAGTGCAAGGGCAAGAGCGAGTGCGCCGGTGCCGGCAACTCGTGCGGCGGCATGAACGAGTGCAAGGGCAAGGGCGTCGTCTCGACCACGGAGGAGGAGTGCAAGAAGAAGGGCGGCAAGGTGGTGAGCTGAGGCGCCTCGGGCGGGGGAGCGGCCGATGCTCCCCCGCCGGCGGGCCCGGAAGGGCATCATGAGCCGTCATCCCGACCTGGGCTTCGGCATCGGGCTGCGTACCGGCCACTTCGCCGAGATCCTCGAGCGCGGCGCACGCGTCGACTGGCTCGAGGCCATCTCGGAGAACTTCCTGGTGGCCGGCGGCCGCCCGCTGCACGTCCTCGAGCGCGTGCGCCGCGACCATCCGCTCGTCCTGCACGGCGTGTCGCTGTCGATCGGCGGGACCGATCCGCTCGACGAGGACTATCTGCGCGCCCTGCGGGCGCTCGCCGACCGCTTCGAGCCCGCCTGGGTGTCGGACCACCTCTGCTGGACCGGCGTCGACGCGCACAACCTGCACGACCTCCTGCCGCTCCCGTGGACGGAGGAGACGCTCGCCCTGGTGGCGTCGC
This sequence comes from Thermodesulfobacteriota bacterium, assembly GCA_040755575.1. GTDB lineage: Bacteria > Desulfobacterota > Binatia > UBA12015 > UBA12015 > DATCMB01. Next base: position 2,384 of record JBFMAS010000141.1, on the reverse strand, counting down.
GCGTCGAGCGCGTACAGGACGCGCTCGGCCGCCGCCTGGTCCTCGAGAACGTGTCGAGCTACTTGACGTTCACGCACTCGACGCTGAGCGAGTGGGAGTTCCTCGGCGAGCTCGCACGACGTGCGGACTGCGACCTGCTGCTCGACGTGAACAACGTCTGGGTGAGCGCCTACAACCACGGCTTCGACCCGCGCCGCTTCATCGACGAGGTGCCCGCGGAGCGCGTCGTGCAGATCCACCTCGCCGGCCACAGCGAGCACGGCACGCACCTCCTCGACACGCACGACGCGCCGGTCGCCGACGCCGTGTGGGACCTCTACCGCCACGCGGTCGCGCGCCTGGGCCGCGTCTCGACGCTCGTCGAGTGGGACGGAGCGGTGCCGCCGCTCGCGGCCGTCGAGGAGCAGGCGCAGCGCGCGCGTGCGGTGGCGCTCGAGGCGTCGCGCGGCGGCGAGCGCGCGGCATGAGCGAGGCCCTGCCGCTGCGCGAGCTGCAGCTGCGGCTCCGCACGCTGATCGCCGACCCGCGCGGGCTGGCGCCCGAGCAGCGCGAGCGCCTGGTGGCGGAGCTGCCGATCTCGGGCGACGCGCGCCTATCGCCGGCGCAGCGGGTCGCGATCTACGCCGATATGCACCGGCTTCGCCTGCGCGATGCGCTCGCCGAGGACTACCGTGCGCTGCGCCGCTCGCTCGGCGACGCGGCGTTCGCACGGCTCGTGCGCACCTACCTGGTGCGCCACCCGAGCGACCGCCCGTCGCTGCGCGACCTCGGGCGCCATCTGCCCGGCTTCGTCGAGCACCATGCGGAGCTCGTCGAGCACGCGTGGCAGCAGGACCTGGCTCGCTTCGAGTGGGCGATGGTGGACTCCTTCGATGCCGCGGACGAGCCCGTGCTTCGCGCGCCGGAGCTCGAGACGCTCGCCCCGGAGGCGTGGCCCGGCCTGCGGCTGCGTCCGGTGCGGTCGCTGGTGCTGCTCGGGCTCGGCGCGCCAGTCGACCTCGTGCGCGAGCGGCTCCTCCGCGGCGAGGAGAGCGGCGACGTGCCGCGCGAGCCGGTGCGCCTGCGGGTCTGGCGTCAGGAGTGGAAGGTGTTCCATCGCCGCATCGACGAGATAGAGGCGGCGGCGCTCGACTGGCTGCGCGAGGGCGCCACCTTCGCCGACCTTTGCGACTGGATCGCCGACCGCGACGGCGACGACCGGGCGGCGGAGCTCGCGCTCGACCTGCTGCGGCGCTGGCTCGACGACGAGCTGCTCGCCGCCTGAGCGGGCGGCGCGCGGCGCCGCCCCGCGCGACGCGCTGCGGCTTGCCGAGCCGCGACCCCGGGGGCACATAGGGAGGATGCAGCTCGCGGCTCGCGGCGTCCCGATCCACACGCGCACCCTGTCGGTCACCCTGCTCGGCGGCGAGGGGCGCGAGATCGAGGTCGCGGCCTACGTCCTCGACCTGCGCAAGCGCGGCTTCGTCCCGGTCGCGGGCGATCTGCAGGGCACCGGCATCATCCACCACATGCAGCTCGCGGGCACGATCGACCGGCGCGAGCGCCGGCTCTGCCGCATCACGGCGCGCATGCCGACCGTCGCCTTCGAGGCGAGCGTCGCCTCCGGGGGCGAGAGCTGCCGCGACCTCGTCGCCCGCGTGGACGCGCTCGCCGGCACGCCGCTCGACTCGGGCTACGCGCGGCGGCTCGGCGTGGAGATCGGCGGCCCGCGCGGCTGCTCGCACGTCCTGACGCTCGCGCAGCTCCTCGGTCCGACGGCGACCTGGGCGCTGCACGAGGACGCGCGCCTGCACGGCGAGGAAGCGCCGCGGCGGCGCGGCGAGCGCATCTTCCGGCGCGACGTCGTCGTCGACGGCTACGAGCTCGACGGCGGCCTATGGTTGACGCTGCAGATGAACGACATCCACTTCGCGCCGTCGTCCGCCGACGCGCCGTCGATCGACCGCTTCGCCGCGCAGCTCGAGCTGCAGGGCGCCGCGCGGGTGACGATGGGCGAGATGAAGGTCGGCGAGCTGGCGCTCGCCGAGCGCCGTCGCGACGCGCGCTCGCTCGAGGTCGCCGAGTGGCTCCCGCGAGCCGACCGGGCGGAGCCGATCGTCGGCCTGTCGTTGCGCAGCGGCATCACCGCGACGTTGCTCCGCCAGTTCGGCGAGGCGGGCGGCGCGGGCGACGATCAGCCGTGGCTCGACGCGCTGCTCATGCTGGCACCCGCCACCGTCCAGTGCATGGCGTCGTTCATCGACACCTGGACGAAGGTGCCGTGGGTGCGCGCCGCCGGCAACGAGACCGGCGGCTTTCCGGACTCCTGCTACATGTGGCGCCGCGACGGCGCGCTCGGACGGACGCGCTTCGGCTGAGTGGTGCGCGGCGCCGCACGCGCGCGA
>JBFMAS010000140.1:0-13715 GCA_040755575.1 Thermodesulfobacteriota bacterium | reverse complement strand
CCGGACGCCGCCGCGCGCTCGTGGCTGCGGCCGGGGCTCTTCCGGGCGCTGCCGCTGCTGGCGCTGATGCCGGCGATCGTCGCCGTCCTGGGCTCCGTGCGGCTGCAGATCTCGCACCACGGCTACTTCCACTCGGCCTACGTCTACCAGGTGCTCGCGGGCCACGTGCCGCCCGAGAACGTGACGCTGCCCGGATACGCGTCGAACACGTACTGGCCCTACCACGCGCTGCTCGCGGCGCTGGTCGCGCTGCTGTCGATCCCGCCGCCGCTCGCCGCGGCGCTGCTCAACCTGGCGCTGCTGGCCGGGACGCTGGGCTTCGCGTGGCTGCTGGTGCGCGAGCTCCACGGACCGGTCCCGCGCGGCTTCGCGCCGGCGCTCGCGCTGTTCGCCGTGTTCGGCGCCAACGCGTTCGGCTGGCTGCACGCGCTGCTGCTCGGCTCGGCCGGCTTGCCGCTGCAGCCACGGGCGATGGTCCTGTTCGGCGACGTCCGCCTCGCGACGCTGCTCGCCAAGTTCGCCAACTTCACCGGTGCGTCGCTCGGCGTCTACTTCTACGTCTTCCTCGTGCTGGTCGCGGTGCGCGTGCTGCGCCGGCGGGCGCGCGGCTTCGACCTGGTGCTGGCGGCGCTCGCGCTGCTCGGCACGCTCGCGCTGCACGCGATCACCGGCGCGTTCGTCGCCGCGGGCTTCCCGCCCGCGATGGCGGTCGCAGCGCTGCTCGCCGCGCGGCGCGCACCGGGCGAGTCGGGAAAGGTCCTCGCGTGGCGCTCGCTCGGCGACCTGCGAGCGCCGCTCGCGGGTCTCGCGGCGCGCCGCGGCCTGCGGATGGCGCTGCTCGTCCTGCTGGTGCTCGGCGCGCCGGTGCTCGCGTTCATGGCGCACGCGTCGAGCGAGTTTCCCGAGGCGCCGCGGATCGGCCTGCCGGACGCGTACGCGCTGTCGGTCGTGGCGGTGAGCTACCCGCTGCTGCCGTTCTTCGGCGCCGGCGTCGTACGCGCTCTGCGCCGCCGCGACGCCGCCGTGTCCTTCCTCGCTCTGGTCTGCGTCGGGGGTTACGCTCTGGCGAGCGTGCTGTCGATCTCCGGTCGCAACGAGTACAAGTTCATCTACCTGGGCTCGGTCGCGCTGTGCCTGGTCGCGCTCGAGCCGATCACGGCGCTGCTGCGCTGCTCGGCAAGCGGCTGGCGCCGCGCAGGGCGCGCGGTCGCCGTCCTGGCGCTGCTGCTCGCGTGCGTCAACGTCGCGCTCTTCGGCGTCGCGCTGCTCAGGAGCCCCGGCTTCGCCGACGCGACGTTCGCCTACCGCGGCCGGCACGTCGTGGCCGAGCCGCCGGCGATGGTGCCGCCCGGCACCGGGCTCGAGTACCACGACCTCTTCGAGTGGATCCGCGGCCACACCGCCCCGGAGACGGTCGTCGTCACGCCGCTCCTGATGCGCGACCGGAGCGTCCTCTACGTGCTCGCGGAGCGCCTGCCGTACGTGGTCGACGGGATGCACTACAACCGCGGCCTGCCCGAGTTCGCGCGCCGTGCGGAGCTCGTGGCGGCGCTCTACGACGTCGCCGCGCCGGCCGAGCAGCGTGCCGCCGCGCTGGCGGCGATCCGGGCGTCGCTGCCGGGACGCCCGCTGGTGCTGGTGTACCCGCGCCGGCTCGCGCGGCGCTTCGATCCGGCCGGCGCGGGCCTCGAGCGCGTGCACCGGGGGCGGCGGGGCGACGTCTACGCGTTTGCCCCGGATCGAGGGACGCCGTCGTGAGCGCCCGCGCTGCGCCCGGAGAGCAAGCTCCCGCATACCGGATCCCGTTCAACCGCTCCTCGCTCGTCGGCCGTGAGCTCGAGCACATCGCGCACGCGATGCGGATCGGCCAGATCGCGGGCGACCAGGAGTTCACGCGCCGCTGCCACGAGCTGCTCGCGGCGACGCTCGGCGTCCGCAGGGTGCTGCTGACGACGTCGTGCACGCACGCGCTCGAGATGGCGGCGCTGCTCCTCGACCTGCAGCCGGGCGACGAGGTGCTGGTGCCGTCCTTCACCTTCGTGTCGACGGCGAACGCCTTCGTGCTGCACGGTGCGCGACCCCGCTTCGTCGACGTGCGGCCCGACACGCTCAACCTCGACGAGCGTCTGCTCGAGGAGCACGTCGGGCCGCGCACGCGTGCGGTCGTGCCGGTGCACTACGCGGGCGTCGCCTGCGAGATGGACGCGATCCTCGAGCTCGCGCGACGGCACGGCTTCGAGGTGGTCGAGGACAACGCGCACGGCCTGTTCGGCAAGTACCGCGGGCGCTGGCTCGGCACGCTGGGCACGCTCGCGACGCAGAGCTTCCACGAGACCAAGAACGTCACCTGCGGCGAGGGCGGCGCGCTGCTGGTCAACGACCCGCGCTTCGTCGAGCGCGCCGAGGTCCTGCGCGAGAAGGGCACCGACCGGAGCCGCTTCTTCCGCGGCGAGGTCGACCGCTACGGCTGGGTCGACGTGGGCTCGAGCTACCTCATGTCCGACGTCCTCGCAGCCTTCCTCTACGGCCAGCTCTGCGAGTGGCGAGCGATCCAGGAGCGGCGCGCACGGCTGTGGTCGCGCTACCACGACGGCCTCGCCGGCTGGGCCGCGCAGCACGCCGTGCGCACGCCGGTCGTCCCCGCCGACCGCGAGCAGGCGTACCACATGTACTACCTGCTGCTGCCGTCGCTCGATGCGCGCACGCGCCTGATCGCGCACCTCAAGCGGCGGGGCATCCTCGCGGTCTTCCACTACCTGCCGCTGCACCTCTCGCCGATGGGACGGAAGCTCGGCGGCAGGCCCGGCGACTGCCCGGTCGCCGAGGACGTGAGCGACCGCCTCCTGCGCCTGCCGATGTTCGTCGCGCTAACCGACGCCGAGCAGGACGAGGTGATCGACACGGTGTGCGCCTTCCGCGAGTGTTGAGGGACATGGCTGACCTCGTCGAACGGCTCGCCTGGGATTCGGAGTTCTTCGGCCGCCCGATCGGCCGCGCGCGTATCGGCCGGCTCGACGCGACGAGCGCGGCACGGCTCGTCGACGAAGCGCGCGCCGCGGGCCTCGAGTGCATCTACTTCGTCTCGGCGGCGGACGATCTGGGCACGCTGCTCGCCGTCGAGACGCGTGGCTTCCACCTCGTCGACGTGCGGCTCGTGTTCGAGCGTCCGGCGGCCGCGCCGCTGCCCGCCTTCGAGGACGGCGAGCGCTTTCTGCTCGAGTCGTCCCGGAGCGACGAGCTGCCCCGCCTCGAGGAGCTCGCGGTGCAGGTGTCGCGCCAGAGCCGCTACGCGTTCGACCCGCGCTTTCCGATCGGCGACACCGAGCGGCTCTACCGCGTCTGGATCGGCAACGCGCTGCGCGGCTTCGCCGACGCGGTGCTGGTGGCCCGCGAGGGTCCGAACGCGGAGGCGCTCGGCTTCGTGTGCTGCAAGATGCACGGCGCCCTGTGCGACCTGCAGCTCGCGGGCGTCGACGAGCGCCACCGGCAGCGGAAGGTCGGCCGGGCGCTGTTCGCCGAGGGCGTGCTGTGGGCGCTCGCACGCGGCGCGACGCGCGTGCAGATCGTCACGCAGGCGCGCAACGTGCCCGCGCAGCGGCTCTTCCAGCAGCTCGGCTTCCTCACCAGCGAGGTGCGGCTGTGTTACCATCTGTGGTTGACGCCGCCGTCTCCGCCGACGCCGGCTCGCTGAGCGAGCGCACGGAGTACGGCGGGCGGTTCATGGTGCGGAAGTGAACGCGCGCCAGGTACTCGCCGATGATCCCGAGCGCGAACAGCTGTGCGCCCGAGAAGATCGCGATCACCGAGGCGAGGAAGGGAAAGCCCGGCACGCTGCTGCCCTGGATCAGGTAGCGGCCGAGCACGTAGGCGAGCACCGCGAGGCCGAACAGCGTGAAGCCGAAGCCGACCAGGCTCGCGAGCTGGAGCGGGAAGGTGCTGAAGCCGGTCATCATGTTCATCGCGTGCGTGACCAGCTTGCGGAACGTGTAGTTCGAGGCGCCGTCCTGGCGCGGCGCGTGCTCGACCGGGATCGCCGCGAAGCGGGTCGTGCCCCAGGTGAGCAGCACGTCGATCGAGACGTAGAAGCCGTCGTAAGCGGCGAACGCGTCGCGCAGCCTGGTGCGCAGCGCGCGAAACGCGCTCACCTGGCTCGCGATCGGCGCGCCCATCGCCTGCGCGAGGGCGAGCTTCGTGACGCGCGACGCGAGGTCGCGCAGGAGCCCGTGCTGCTCGCGCAGCGGCGCGCCGTAAACCACGTCGTGGCCGCGCTCGAGCGCGTCGAGCAGGCGCGGCAGCTCCTCCGGCGGATGCTGCAGGTCGTCGTCCATGGTGACGACGACGTCGTGGCGGGCGGCGCGGATGCCGCACAGGAGCGCGTTGTGCTGCCCGTAGTTGCGCATCAGGTCGATGCCGCGCACCCAGGCGTGTGCGCGGGCGAGATCCTCGATCGCAGCCCAGCTCGCGTCGCGGCTGCCGTCGTTGACCAGGATCAGCTCGTACTCTCGGGCCGCGCCGCGCAGCACCGGCGCCAGGCGCTCGACGAGCTGCGGCAGGATGGTGGCGCTGTCGTACACCGGTACGACCACCGAGACGCCGCGGGTCGGGACCGGGGAGGGCGCCGCGGCGGTCGTGACCGAACGCCCGCGCTCGGGCGCGTCGGCCGGCGTCGCGTGCGGCACGGAATGCATCTGAAGGCGGCATCCTCGCACCCGCGTCGCGGACCAGGCAAGCAGGCCCGGGGCCCCGGCCCGCGGGGCGGGCGCGGCGGACGATCTTGCTCCGCCGCGAAGCCGCGGCTACGGGTGCGGGGTCGATGACCCAGGGCGAGCCAGCGCATCAGGAGCGGCCATGAGCGTCACCTCGGTCGCCGCGAAGAGCGAGCCTCTGCTCGCCACGGCACGGCCGGGCCCCCTGCCGCGGGTGCGCGTCTCGGGCAAGTTCTTCTACGCCGGCGACGAGAAGCTCTACGTCAAGGCGGTCTCGTACGGACCGTTCCGGCCTGCCGACGGCGCGCCGTTCCCGTCGCGCGAGCGCGCCCGGCAGGACTTCGTGCTCATGCGCGAGCTCGGCGCGAACACGTTTCGCACCTTCACGCCCCCGCCGCGCTGGCTGCTCGACCTCGCCGCGGAGCACGGCCTGCGGGTGATCGTCGGCGTGCCGTGGGCGCAGCAGGTGTGCTTCCTCGACGACCCGGAGATCGTGCGCGACAGCCGGCGTCGCATCGCCGACGCGGCGCGGGACGTCGGCCGCCATCCCGCCGTGCTGGCGCTGTTCGTCGGCAACGAGACGCCACCGGACATCGTGCGCTGGCACGGTCCCGAGCGGGTGCAGGCCTTCCTGCGCTCGCTGTACGACGAGGCGAAGGACGGCGCTCCCGACACGCTCGTCAGCTACGCCAACTACCCGCCGACCGAGTACCTCGACCTCGACTTTCTCGACTTCCTGTCGTTCAACGTCTACCTGCACCGCGAGCCGGACTTCCGCCGCTACCTGCTGCGGCTGCAGAACCTCGCCGAGGACCGGCCGCTGTTCCTCTCGGAGTTCGGCATCGACTCGATCCGCGAGGGGCCCGGGCACCAGGCCGAGATCCTCCGCTGGCAGGTGCGCGCCGCGTTCGAGGTCGGCGTCGCCGGGGTCACGGTGTTCTCCTGGACCGACGACTGGTTCGCGCTGTCCTGGCAGACCGGCGGCGGCTTCCAGGTCGAGGACTGGGCCTTCGGGCTGGTCGACGCCGAGCGCCGGCCGAAGCCCGCGTTCGCCGCGGTGCGCGAGACGTTCGCGGCGCCGCTGCCGCCGCTGCCCGCGGACGCGCCGATGATCTCGGTCGTGGTCTGCGCATACAACGCCGAGCGCACGATGGACGCGTGCCTCGCGTCGCTCGCCGATTGCCCGTATCCGAACTACGAGGTGATCGTCGTCAACGACGGCTCGACGGACGCGACGGGCGATATCGCGCACCGCTACGAGGGCGGGCGCATCCGCGTCATCGACCAGCCGAACATGGGGCTGTCGGCGGCGCGCAACGTCGGCAGTGCGGCCGCGCGCGGCGAGATCGTCGCGTACACCGACTCCGACTGCGTCGTCGACCCGGACTGGCTGACCTACCTCGCGTACAAGTTCGAGGAGGGCTTCGTCGCCGTCGGCGGACCGAACTTCCCGCCTCCCGAGGACACGCTCGTGCCGTCGGCCGTCGCGGTGTCGCCCGGCGGGCCGACGCACGTGCTGGTCAACGACGAGGTCGCCGAGCACATCCCCGGCTGCAACATGGCCTTCCTCAAGACGAAGCTCGACGAGATCGGCGGCTTCGACGTGGCCTACACGGCCGCGGGCGACGACGTCGACCTGTGCTGGCGCCTGCAGAACGCGGGCTACTCGATCGGCTTCAGCCCGGCGGCCATGGTGTGGCACTTCCGGCGCAACACGGTGCGCGCCTACCTGAAGCAGCAGATGGGCTACGGCAAGGCCGAGGCGATGCTGTTCGCCAAGCATCCGCTGCGCTTCAACCTGCTCGGCCAGTCGCGCTGGCTCGGACGCATCTACGGCGACCTCACGACGTCGTTTCTCACGCGCCGGCCGGTGATCTACTACGGCACCTTCGGCGAGGGCCTGTTCCAGACGCTCTACGAGCGTCCGGCCTCGTTCCTGACGTACCTGCCGTTCACGCTGGAGTGGAACCTCGTCGCCGCGGTGCTGCTGCTGACGGCGGTCATCTCGGGCGAGTACCTGGTGGCGTCGTCGCTGCCGTTCGCGATCTCGGTCGCGTCCGCCGCGAACAGCGCCGCGCGCGCCAAGCTCGATCCGCGCTTCCGCGGTCCGCGTGCGCGCCTGCTGGTGATGGCGCTGCTCTACCTGGGGCCGCTCGTGCGCAGCTTCGAGCGCTATCTGTGGCGCATGCGCGGCACCAAGGAGGGGGAGCGCTTCGAGGGCGGCGGCAGGGTGCGGCCGTCCGAGGTGTCGTGGCTCCGGCGCACGTTCCAGGTCGCCCTGTGGAGCGAGGCGGGCCACGAGAAGCAGCACCTGCTGCACGAGCTGATGTCGTTCCTCGCCGTGCGCAAGTACCGGATCGCGATCGACTCGGGCTGGAACGAGTGGGACATCGAGGTGTCGCGCGGCTTCTGGACGTCGGCGCGCATCGAGGTCGCGGTCGAGAACCACACCGGGGCGAAGCGCCTGTTCCGCGTGCGCGTGTCGCTGCACACCGCGAAGACCGCGCTGTGGGCCTTCCTCGCCTGCGTCGCGGTCGCTGTCCTCGGGTTCGCGCTCGACAACCCCGACCTCAGCCGCATGGGCGTCGTGCTGGGGCTGCTCGACGTCGCGACCATCGCCTACCAGAACTTCCGCCTGGGCCGTGTCCTGCTGCGCGTGTTCGACGCGCTCGCGAGCCGGCTCGAGCTGACGCCGGTCGTCGAGGCGAAAGAGCCCGCCGCGTGAGCGAGCTCCGCGCGCACCTGCGTCGCATCTCGCCGTACCTCCGCCCCTATCGCTGGCGCCTCGCCGCCGCGGTGGCCCTGGTGCTCGGCATCAGCCTCGCGGAGATCGCGAAGCCGTGGCCGCTCAAGGTGGTGGTCGACAACGTCCTCGGCGGCGGGCCGCTGCCGTGGGCGGGCTTCCCGGGTCGCATCGATGCGCTCGAGCTGCTCACCGGCGCGGCCGTCGCGCTGGTGCTGCTCTACCTCGTGCTCGGGCTCCTGCAGGTGGTCAGCAACTACGTGACGATCGACATCGGCCAGCGCATGGTCGACGACTTCCGGGGCGACCTCTACCAGCACCTGCAGCGGCTTTCGCTGCGCTTCCACACGCGACGCAGCGCCGGCGACCTGATGTACCGCCTCGCGGCCGACACGTTCGCCATCCAGACGCTCACCATGAACGGCTTCTTCCCGACCGTGTCCGCGCTCGCGATGCTGCTCGGGATGCTGGTCGTGATGGCGCGCCTCGACCTCCACTTGACCCTGGTCGCGCTGGTCGTCTGCCCGCTGCTCGCGCTCGCGATCCGCCTCATGAGCGCGAGGATCACGCGCGTCGCGACGCACGCGCGCGAGCGCGAGAGCGAGCTCTATTCCGCGGCGGAGCGCTCGATGTCGGCGATCAAGGTGATCCAGGCGTTCACCAGCGAGGAGGAGGAGCACCGCCGCTTCGGCGACGTGAGCCGCGCGAGCCTGTCGGCGAACCTTCGCCTGTACACCTATCAGACCGGCTACTCGATGCTGGTCAGCGTGATCGCCGCGATCGGCACCGCGGTGGTCATCTGGGTCGGCGCCCGCGCGGTGCTGCAGGGCCGCCTCACGATCGGCGACCTGCTCGTCTTCACGAGCTATCTCGCGTCGCTCTACGCGCCGATCAACAGCATCAGCCAGAGCTACGGGCTCGTGCAGGGCGCGAAGGCCGGCGTCACGCGCGTGTACGAGATCCTCGACATGGCGCCCGACGTCCCGGACGGGCCGCGCATCCTGCAGCGCGGCGAGGTGCGCGGCCGCTTCGAGCTGCGCGACGTGAGCTTCGGCTACGTCCCGGGCCAGCACGTCCTGCGCCACGTCTCGCTCACCGTCGAGCCGGGCGAGCGGATCGCGCTCGCCGGTCCGACGGGCGCGGGCAAGACGACGCTCGTCAGTCTGCTCGCGCGGTTCTACGACCCGAGCGAGGGGACGATCGAGCTCGACGGCGCGGACCTGAGGACGCTCCAGGTGCGCTCGCTGCGCCGGCAGATCGCGATGGTCCTGCAGCCGCCGCTCGTCTTCCCGACGACGCTGCGCGACAACGTATCCTACGGCCGGCGCGACGCGACGCCCCGGGAGATCGAGGCCGCCGCCGAGGCGGCGCAGCTCGGCCCGCTGCTCGAGCGTCTCCCGCAGGGGCTCGACACGGTGATCGGGGAGCGCGGCGCGACGCTCTCGGAGGGCGAGCGCCAGCGCCTCACGATCGCCCGCGCGATCCTGCGCGACGCGCCGATCCTGATCCTCGACGAGCCGACCTCGGCGCTCGACGCGGAGACCGAGGCGGCGTTGATGCGCTCTCTCGATCGGCTGCTCGCGGGCCGCACGTCGTTCGTCATCGCGCACCGTCTGTCGACGATCCGCAGCGCGAGCCGGATCCTCGTGCTGCGAGACGGCGGCATCGCGGAGGTCGGCACCTACGACGAGCTCGTCGCGCGCCGCGGCTACTTCGCGCGCCTGCACGCGACGCAGTTCGGCCTCGAGGAGGCGGGGAGGGAGAGCGTTGGCTGACCCGCGCCGCATCCTCGTCCTCGGGCTGATGGCCCGCTATCCGATGGCGGGCGTCGGCTGGCAGGCGCTGCAGTACCTGCTCGGGCTCGCGCGGCTCGGCTACGAGGTCTACTACGCCGAGGACTCGGGCGCGCATCCGTACGATCCGATCGCGATGACGGTGAGCGCCGATTGCACGTACAACGTCGAGTTCCTGCGCGCCGCGATGGAGAGGATCGGGCTCGCCGACCGCTGGGTCTACTGGGACGAGCCGAACGACCGCTACCTCGGGGTCGGCGAGGAGGCGCTGCACGAGCTCTACCGCACCGCGGGCTCCATCTGGAACCTGTGCGGCGCGAGCCCGCCGCGAGCCGCGCACCGCGCGGGCGCCGCGAAGCTGGTCTACGTCGAGACCGATCCCGTCTACGAGCAGCTCCGCGTGGCGAAGGGGGACGCTGCCGTGCGCGCCATGCTCGACGCGCACGACGTGCTGTTCACCTACGGCGAGAACCTCGGCCAGGCGGACTGCCCGGTGCCGCTGTCCGGCTACGCGTGGCATCCGACGCGCCCGCCGGTGGTGCTCGACCTCTGGGAGTCGCCGCCGCCCGCGCGCGGCGCCTGGTCGACGATCGCCACCTGGGAGAACAAGGGCAAGGACGTCGAGTTCGCCGGCGAGACCTACCGCTGGTCGAAGCACACGAACTTCCTGCACTACCTGCCCGTCGCGAAGCGCAGCGGCGTCGACTTCGAGGTCGCGATCCGGCCGCCGGGCGAGCGCGAGGCGGCGCTGCTGCGCGACAACGGCTGGCGCACGGTCGACCCGCTCGCCGTGTCCTGCGACCTCGACGTCTACCGCCGCTTCATCCAGGGCTCGCGTGGCGAGTTCACCGTCGCGAAGGACATCTACGTGCGGCCGCGCTCGGGCTGGTCGAGCGACCGGAGCGCCTGCTACCTCGCGGCAGGACGTCCGGTGGTGACGCAGGAGACGGCTGCCAGCAAGTACGTACCGTCCGGCGAGGGCCTGCTCACCTTCGAGACGCTCGACGAGGCGGTCGTCGCGATCCGCGAGGTCGAGCGCGACTACGAGCGGCACTGCGCCGCGGCGCTGCGCGTCGCGCGCGAGCACTACGCCGCGGAGCGCGTGCTCGGCGAGATGCTGCGCGTCATCGGGATCTGAGCCCGCCGCTCCTCACGAAAGCCTTTGACAGGCGTTCCGATGCTCGCCTACCTTCGGGCCCTGCCCACCACTCGTTCACTCCCGCCGCCCGGTCCGCGCCGCCCGGCGCTCGCCTGCCTGCTCGCGGCGCTGGCTACGCTCGGCGCCGCCGCGTGCGACCGCGGCGCGGAGCCCGTCGACCTCGGCAAGCACGAGCGCTCGGTGTTCTCGCAGTCGGGGGAGGACGGCGTGCTCGAGAAGATCTTCGAGATCATCGAGCCGACGAACCGGTTCGCCGTGGAGTTCGGCGCGGGCGACGGCATCGAGAACAGCAACGTGCGCCACCTGGTGGTCGACCGCGGCTGGGGTGGGCTGATGATCGAGGGCGACGAGCAGCGGGCGAAGGAGCTCGCCGCGAACTACGCCGACTACCCGCAGGTCCGGACGCTGCAGGCCTGGGTCTTCCCGGGCAACATCGAGCTCCTGTTCGAGGAGAGCGGCGTGCCCGCCGACCTCGATCTGCTGGTGATCGACATCGACAGCAACGACTACTACGTCTGGCGCGCGATCCACGACTACCGCCCGAAGGTGGTGGTCATCGAGGTCAACCCGCTGTTCCCGCCGCCGCAGCGCATGGTCATCGAGTTCCACCCGATGAACTACTGGGACCGAACCGACTACTTCGGGGCGAGCCTGCAGTCGCTGTACGACCTCGGCAAGAAGAAGGGCTACGAGCTCGTCTACCACAACCGCTTCGGCAACAACGCCTTCTTCGTCGACGGCCGGTACTTCGAGCGCTTCGGCATCGCCGACAACTCGCCGGCGGCGCTGTTCCACGAGCCGCACGCGGCTGTGAAGCTGGTGCTCGACCGCTCGCCGGAGGGCCGCAACGGCGTGCCGTTCGCGCCGGGCAACGAGGTGCTGCGCTGGGGCGAGCTCGTGATCCCGAAGAAGTTCCGCTTCGACCGCTGAGGTCCGTCAGTCGTCGCGCACGCCCGGGGGACGCTTGTAGCCGGCGCGCGCGAGCAGGCCGCGCGCGATCACCAGGCGCTGGATCTCGTTCGTGCCCTCGCCGATGATCATCAGCGGCGCGTCGCGGTAGTAGCGCTCGACCGGGAACTCCTGGCTGTAGCCGTAGCCGCCGTGGATGCGCATCGCCTCGAGCGCGACCTCGTGGCAGGTCTCGGAGGCGAAGAGCTTCGCCATGCCGGCCTCGACGTCGCTGCGCTCGCCGCGGTCCTTCTTCGCCGCCGCGCTGCGCGTCAAGAGCCGCGCGGCCTCGATCTTGGTCGCCATGTCGGCGAGCTTGAGCTGGATCGCCTGGTGCTCGCAGATCGGCTTGCCGAAGGTCTCCCGCTCCTGCGAGTACTTGAGCGCCGCGTCGAGCGCCGCCTGCGCGACCCCGACCGCGCGCGCCGCGATGTTGACGCGCCCGACCTCGAGCCCCGCCATCACGTACTTGAAGCCCTCGCCCTCGCGCCCGACCAGGTTCGCGGCCGGCACCGGGAAGTCCTCGAACGCGACCTCCGCCGACTCGACGCCCTTGTAGCCGAGCTTCGGAAGATCGCGGCTGATCGTGCAGCCGGGAATCGCCTTGCCCTGGGCGTCGAGCTTCTCGGCGAGCAGCAGGGTGATGCCCTTGTGCGGCGGGTTCGCCGTCGGGTCGGTCTTGACGACGAGGCCGAACATCGTGCCGGTGCGCGCGTTGGTCGACCACATCTTGCTGCCGTTCACGACGTACTGGTCGCCGTGCTTGACGGCGACCGTGCGGATGCGCTGCGCGTCGCTGCCGGCGTGCGCCTCGGTGAGGCCGAGCGCCGCGCGCTTCTCGCCGCGCGCCATCGCGGGCAGGAAGCGCCGCTTCTGCTCGTCGTTGCCGAAGCTGCGGATCACGTAGGCGATCATCAGGTGGGTGTTGAGGATGCCGGACAGGCTCATCCAGCCGCGGCACAGCTCCTCGACGATCACCGCGTAGGTGCTGACCGACAGCCCGAGCCCGCCGAACTCCTCGGGGATGGTCGCGCCGAACAGCCCCATCTGCTTCATGCGGTCGACGAGCGCCTGCGGGTACTCGTTGCGGTGCTCGAGCTCGCTCGCGACCGGCATGACCTCCTTGTCGACGAAGGCGCGCACGCCGGTGATGATGTCCTGGTCGATCTGTACGTCCTGCACTGCATGTCCTCCGTCGGCGATGCTCGTGGGCTCGATGCTCGACGCGGCAATTCAACACCTCGCCCGGACGCGTTCAAGGCGACGAGCACCCTGGAGTCTCACCGGACTTCGGTGTATGCGGCGGCCATGAAGCGGCGGGGTGGGGCGATCGCGCGCAAATGGAAGCGCGACCGCGAGCGCAAGCTGTTCACGGAGCGCGCCCTCTGGGGCATGGGCATCGTGCACGTCGCGGGCGTCGACGAGGTCGGCATGGGGCCGCTCGCGGGGCCGGTCGTCGCGGCCGCGGTCGTGCTGCCGCCGGACGTCTGCGTCGACGGCGTGTGCGACTCGAAAGCCGTACCGCGCCCGAAGCGCGAGGCGCTCGCCGCGCAGATCCGGGAGTCCGCGCTCGCGGTCGGCGTCGGCACCGTCGAGGTCGACGAGATCGACGAGATCAACATCTACCAGGCCGGGCTGCTCGCCATGCGGCGCGCCGTCGCGGCGCTGCCCCTCGCGCCGCAGCATCTGCTGGTCGACTCGAGACGCATCCCGGATTGCGAGATCCAGCAGACGTGCGTCGACGACGGCGACGAGACGGTCTACTCGATCGCGGCCGCGTCGATCGTCGCCAAGGTGTACCGCGACCGCCTGATGAGCGAGCTCGACGCCCGCTATCCCGGCTACGGCTTCGCCGCGCATGCCGGCTACGCCACGGCCGCCCACCTGGCGGCTCTGCGCTCGCTCGGCCCGTCGCCGGTGCATCGGCGGTCCTTCGCCCCGGTTCGCGCCCTGCTCGTCGCTGTCTGAGCGGCTCGGTTCCGCTAGACTCGGGGCTGACCCGTCCGGCCCCCCGCGGCTGCCAGGGCGGCGGTGCGACAGAGGATTCGACGAATGGCCGAAGTGACGATGCCGAAGCTCTCCGACACGATGGAGGAGGGCAAGATCCTGCGCTGGCTCAAGCAGGCGGGCGACCGCGTCGAGGCCGGCGACCTGCTCGTCGAGGTCGAGACGGACAAGGCGGACATGGAGGTCGAGGCGCCGGCGTCCGGGGTGCTGCGCGAGCTGAAGCTCAACGAGGGCGAGAGCGCGCCCGTCGGCGCGGTGATCGCGGTGATCGACGGCGCCGCCGAAGCGCGGGCCGGCGACGGCAAGGCGAGGCCGGCGCCCGCCGCGACGCGGGAGACCGCACCGTCGGCGCAGCCGGC
>JBFMAS010000139.1:0-5122 GCA_040755575.1 Thermodesulfobacteriota bacterium | reverse complement strand
GGTCCGTCCGACCGCGCGCGCCGCGCCGCCCGCGGGGCCGCCCTTCCCGCACGCCGACCTCGACCGGGTGCAGGCGCGCTTCGTCGACGACCGGGGGCTGGTCGACTACGCGGCGCTCGCGCGCGACCCGGGCGACCTCGAGCGCTACTACGCTCTCGTCGCGGCGGCGAGCCCGGACAGCGACCCGGCGCTGTTCCCGACGCGCGACGAGCGCCTCGCCTACTTCCTCAACGCCTACAACGCGGCCGTGCTGGTGACGGTGCTCCGCCACTATCCGATCCCGAGCGTCACCGCGGTGCGGACGCCGTTCCCGCTCTCGGTCGCGTCGGACAAGATCGGCTTCTTCTTCCTGCAGCGGATCACGCTCGGCGGCGAGACGACGAGCCTCTACGAGCTCGAGAACTCTATCGTGCGCGCGCGCTTCCGCGAGCCGCGCGTCCACTTCGCGCTCAACTGCGCCTCGCTCGGCTGCCCGCGCCTGCCGCGCCGCGCGTTCGCGCCGGCGGAGCTCGACCGCCAGCTCGACGAAGAGACACGGCGCTTCTTCGCCGAGGAGCGCAACCTGAGGATCGACCACGAGGCGCGCGTCGTGCACCTGTCCTCGATCCTCGACTGGTACGAGGGCGACTTCACCGGCTGGTACGAGGAGCGCCATCCCGGCAGGGACGCGACGCTGCTCGACTACGTCGCCCTCTACGCGCCCCCCGAGCGCCGCGCCGACGTCGAAAGCGCCCGCACGTACGACATCCGATTCATCCCCTACGACTGGCGGCTGAACGACCGGCCGCCCGCGGATTGACGCTCGGGACCGCGGCCGGCGCGCCCGCGCACCAGCCAGCACGGCCTCGACGGCGGTGCACCCGTTACGGAGCCGTCAGCGAAGGAGCTTGCCCGACCAGCGGTCGCGGTTTCGCCCAGAAGGGGCATCTCGGGCACGCCTCGCCCCGCGGGTAGTCGATGCCCTCCTCGTGCGGGCAGCCGATGATTCGATCTCCGAGGACCACCGACTTCGCTCCATGCAGCTCGACGAACTCGACGATCTGCTGCGCCGTCACGTCGTCCGAGCGCACGTCGCCCTCCTCCGCGAACCACCGCTGAAGGGGATCTGCCGGCGCGGTCTCGCTGCGCACGATGCCGACCGCGACCTTCGTCGCACGCCGATCGTCGGGACCGTAGAAGGCCACCGTGGCGATCGGATAACCGCGAAAACCTCGTCGCGATCGCTTCTCCAACGGCCAGATGCCCTTGTAGTGCTTCAAGAAGCGCGCCTCCCGTGATCGACGCTCGTCGACTACACCTGGACGGCTGCGGCAGGTGGCCCGTGGTTCGGCGCGGCGGGCAGGCGCCCCGCGGCCGGGTTGACCGCCCGCTCGCGAGCGAGCACGAATCCCTCGTGCGCGAGCTCCGCGGCAGGGTGGCCGTCGTGACCGGCGCGGCGAGCGGCATCGGCCGCGCGCTCGCCGCGCGCTTCGCCGCGGACGGCATGCGCGTCTGCCTCGCCGACGTCGAGCGCGGTCCGCTCGAGCGCGCCGCGGAGGAGATCGCGGCGGCCGGCGCCGAGATCCTCGCGGTGCCGACCGACGTCGCCCGCGCGGCCGACGTCGAGGCGCTGCGCGAGCACGTGCTGGCGCGGTTCGGAGCCGTGCACGTCGTGTGCAACAACGCCGGCGTCTCGCTCGGCGGACCGGTCTGGGAAGCGTCGCTCGACGACTGGCGCTGGGTGCTCGGCGTCAACCTGTGGGGCGTGATCCACGGCGTGCGGACCTTCGTGCCGCTTCTCGTCGCGCAGGACGAGGGCCACGTGGTGAACACCGCATCGATGGCCGGGCTCACCTCGAACGCCGGCAGCGGCGTCTACAACGTCTCGAAGCACGGCGTCGTCACGCTGTCGGAGACGCTCTACCGCGACCTCGCGGCACGCGGCGCGCGCGTCGGGGTGTCGCTGCTCTGCCCGAGCTTCGTCGCGACCAGCATCCTCGACTCGGCGCGCAACCGGCAGCGCGAGGTCGGAGGGGACGCGACGCGAGCGCCCGCGCCGTCCGCCGACGCGCGCCGCCGGATCGTGCGGGGGCTCGCACCGTCCGAGGTGGCCGAGCGCGTCGTCGATGCGATCCGCGCCGAGCGCTTCTGGGTGCTGACGCATCCCGAGACGGTCGACCGCGTGCGCCGGCGGCTCGAGGACGTCGTCGCGGGCCGGAACCCCGGCCCGGCGTGAGGCGCAGGGCCCGGACCTGCGGCGGGGGACGACGCCGGCTTCCGAGAACTGGCAAGCGGCCGACGTGCCGCCTCGGCGGCCGCGCGAATCCCGCGCGGGACGCGCGGCGAAAGCGAGGCGGGCGAGCGGATTCCATCCACGACGCGCTCGGTACCCCTCTTGCAGCAGACGCAGCACCGCCGCGTCGTCCCGTCAGACGGCCAGGGGGAGGAGGAGACTATGCGCATCAACCGCTCGCTCGCCGGAGCCTGCCTGCTGGTCGTCGCGTCGGCGCTGCCCGCCGCAGCCGTGCCCGATCGTACGAAGGCCCTGAGAGAGCTCAACAGGATGGCGGGCAAGGCGTTCTGCATCTGCGACGACGCGCACGATCCGGACTACCTGCGCCCCATCGGGCGGCTCACCTCCTGTCGACGACGGACGGGCACCTGCACGTCGCGTGCAAGGTCGACCTCTACGACGACGACGGGAACCGGAGCGGCCACCACAACTGCACCGACTATCGCGTCGTCTCTCCGTAGCGGGCTGCGAGCGACGAGCGGGTGCGCGTCCAGTTCAAGGGCACGCGCCCCTCGCCCACTCCCGCGCTCGGTCCGCTCGGCCCGCGCGCGCCGTGCGCGGCTGTCCGACTCTCGAATTCGAACTGCTACCCGAGCGCGCCGGCCGCGCGCAGGCGCTCGATCCGCGCCGCGTCGTAGCCCAGGACGCGGCTCAGCACCTCGTCCGTGTCGCGTCCCGGGCGGGCCGCCGCCTTCCCCGCCACCGGCAGCTCGGCGCCGACGAGCTTGATCGGCGACGGCATGAGATCGGTGCCCGCCTCCTGGTAGGGCCGCATCGCCAGGCGGTGCTGGAACTGCGGGTCGCGCACGATGTTCTTGACGTCGTTGACCGGGCAGATCGGCGTGTTGACCTCGAGGCCGAACGCGACCCACTCCTCGGTCGTGCGCGAGACGAAGATCTCGGCGAGCGTACGGCGCAGCTCGAGGTCGCCGCGCGCGTGGTCGGCGTACTTCGCGCCCGGGTTGCGGTCGTAGAGCTCCGGGCGGCCGACGCCGTAGGCGAAGTTCTTCCAGAACTCGCGCTCGGACGCCATGAACAGGATCATGCCGTCCTTCGAGCGGTACATCTGGTAGCGCACCGACTCGCGCATGCTGTCGTCGCCGACCGGGCGGCGCGGCCCCTTGCCGTCGCCGTCGTTGCCGGTGACCTCGTCCTCGGGACGCTCGTAGGCCTTGTTGCCCTCGATGCCGTTCCAGTTGAACGCGGCCGCGGCGTCCGACTGCGCGACCTCGAAGCGGCAGCCGCGTCCGGTCGCGCGCGCGCGGATGATCGCGGCGCAGATGCCGAGCGCCGCGTAGAGCGGCCCGGCGTTGATGCCGACCGCGGTGTAGCTCGGGATGGTCGGCATGCCGTGCTCGTTGGTCGTCGGCCGCGCGACGCCGGCCCAGGCGTCGTAGGCGATGCCGTGGCTCGGCATGTCCTTGTACGGTCCGGTGACGCCGTAGCCCGAGATCTGGCAGAAGACGACGCGCGGGTTCACCTCGAGCATGCGCTCGAAGCCGATGCCGCGCCGCTCGAGCGCGCCGGGGCGCATCGCCTCGATCACCGCGTCGGCGCCGCGCACCAGGTCGAGGTAGGCCTCGACCGCCTCGGGCTTGCGGATGTCGAGGACGATCGACTTCTTGCCGCGGTTCAGGTGCCAGTGCAGGAGCGAGATGCCGTCGACGATCGGGAACGCCATCTTGCGCACGTAGTCGCCGCCGGGCCCCTCGACCTTGATCACCTCGGCGCCGAGGTCGGCGAGGTGCATGCCCACCGCGCCGGGCCCGAGCAGCGCGCTCTCGATGATGCGCACCCCGGCGAGCAGCTTCCCGTCGTCGCCCTGCGTCGTCATTCAGATCACCTCCGTCGCGGACCGGCGGGACGTTATGGGCCGGCGGCAAGGGAAGCAATCTTGGCGCGGGCCGGGGATCTGGTACGGAGAGGCGAATGCCCGCCGACCACACGAGCGCCGTGGACGCGACAGTGGACGCGACGAACGAGTGGCTCCGCTGGCGCCACCTCGTCCTGCGCCCGGCGGACGCGGTCGAGTGCGGCTTCTCGCCCGAGGTCGCGCGGCGCGTCTGGCAAGCCGTCCTCCCCGGACGCGAAGCGGCCACCGCCGCCGAGGTGCGCGCGACGCTCGACGGCACGGGCGACGGCACCGGCCGCCCGCCGGCCGCGCCGGCGCGCGAGGCGCTCGCGGCGTTCGCGGCGATGGCCGACGAGATGCTCGCCTACCGCATCGAGCGCGCCCGCGTCGTCGCCGACTACCAGCCGATCCGCCTCACCAAGGTCAACCTGAAGCGCGTCAAGTCCGAGGTGACGATCGACGTGCTGCGCGCGCTCGCGCGCGACCTCGGCTGGACGATCCGCGAGGACGAGGAGGGCATGACGGTCGCGGTCGAGGACCTGCTGCCCTACTTCCGCCGTCCCGCGGTGCGCCAGCTGCTCGACGCCAAGCTCGCGCAGTGCGGCCGCGCGCGGGACGCGACGGCCGACCCGTCCTCCCCGTAGAGGCCACCAAGCCGAACGGCTCGGAGACGCACGAGCACAGCGACGGCTTCCCCGAGGCGTGGTGGCTGCCCGCCGCCGACGACGTGCCGGACGGCTACTCCGAGGTGGGATCGTTCTACGAGACGTTCCGCGCGGCGTCGCCGATCGGCGACCTGTGGGAGCGCGGCTCGGCGGTGTTCCAGTACCCGAACGACCAGCCGGCGGCGACCCTTTGGTACCACGACCACGCGCTCGGCATGACGCGCCACAACGTCTACGCCGGCCCCGCGGGGTTCTATCTGCTGCGCGGCGGTCCGGGCGACGACGTCGGCCGGCTCGGCCGCGGTGCGGCCGGCGTTCTTCCCGGGCCCGCCC